>JAFGDY010000161.1 GCA_016931895.1 Anaerolineae bacterium | reverse complement strand
GGCTCAGAGGTCAAAAAAAACAAGACATAAAGTGTTTTTTCTTGGGGCAGGAGGAGCACGTTGCCGATCCCACGGCCTGTTTCCTCGGTATAGGAAAAAGTGACGACAAAATTGTTGTCTTTTGGGGAGACCTCTACGGCTTCATAAGCCAAAAACAGGCCATCTTTTACAAAATCATCCAAGGTTTGCAAAATCACATCTTCCACTTGACCTGGGTCAAGTTCAAAGCCAGTTTCAGCATCGGCAAATTCAAGGCCAATAAAGGCATCTTCAGCCATAAATTGGGTTTCGGTAGCAAATTCATTATATTCAAAGTGAGTTGGTATCTTTACCGTAAAGGCGCCGGAAGGATGGGTGTAGCTAAAAAACTCTATTTCCACCGGTTTTGTTGAGGCGGGTGTTGGCGTTTTCTTTGGTTCCGGCGTTTTTGGGGGTACATCAACGGTCGGCATAGCCCGGACGTTGGAAGTAGCATTGCTAAAAACGGAACCCAGCAAAACCAAGAACGCTGCTCCCCCACAGGCCAGCAGAACAATCACCAGGCCCACGGCAATAAAAATTTTGATACCGCCAGACTTTTTTGGCGTGGTCGGGGACGAAGGTGATGGAGGTTCATCATCCGGTTCATCAATCGGAAGCGTTATCGCCGGGGGAGGGGGAATGGATGGTGATAGTGATGGCTGCGTGGTTAAAATAGTGTGGTCTTCATCCGGCGAGTCGTTTGCCAACAGGCTCGTGGCCTCCTCTCCCTTATCCTCTATCATCGCCGGGGGAGGAGGTAGCAGAGCCATAAACTCGGTGTCGCCCACTCGCAGAACATCTTTATCATGTAGGGTCTGTAAGCCGGCGACACGTTGACCGTTGACAAAGGTGCCATTGGCGCTCATATCTTCAAGCACGTAGTTGTGCCCCTTTAAAGAGATCACAACGTGTTGACGGGATATTTTTTTGTCATCAGTCAGGATGATGGCGTTGTCGGAGCCGCGGCCAATGGATACCGGCTTAAGGCCCAGGTGAAATGTTTCGCCTGTCTTTTGTATCACCAACACCGGTTGTTGAGTTTTCATAGTAATTTCTCCTCAATCGTTGTTTTCCGGGAGGAAGCAACTTTGCATGGTCATTATTGCCCGGTAACTAAGCAGCCCGACTGGCTTGAATGTCATCATAGTCTCGCCAGGCCTGATCCAGCAGTTCAGGCAAGGCGGTTGTATCACCGCTTTCCAGGGCGCGCTCAATAGCCGTAATATTTTCGGTTAATATATGCTGCTGGACCTCACTGATCTGAGGTGGTGGGGGCAGCGCTTCCACCTGATTTTTATAGACCTCTAAACCAACTTCCTGGTATTCGCGGTCAAGCGCTTCGTATCTGGCGGCAAAATCATCATAAACTTCCGGGGTCAAATCGTGATTATGGTAACTGATGTCGCGGTCTAAAGCCTCAAGCTGATCAAACAGGGCCGCTTTTCTGTCTAGCAGCGCTGCGTTGTCGCCGTATACATCTCGCCCTTCAAGGTTGTAGGGATGATTATGTTGGAGATCGGCAATATCGCCTTTAAGTGTTTCAAACTGTTGTTCAATCTCGCCCGTGTCCAAACCCGTTTCGGGCCCGGTATCTGTTTCAACCGGAGCGGCGGGAGGAGGCGTGAGGGTAAAGTTGGCCACGGTATCCTCTGGCGGAATAACCAGGTCCTGGCCGGGATGAATGATATTGGGGTTGTTGCCAATAATTTCCTTGTTTTCCTCATAAATGGCCGGCCATTTGCTACCGTCGCCGTATTCACGCTCGGCAATTTCCCACAGCGTATCGCCGGATTGAACATAGTAGTGGTCTTCAACCGGCTCAATGGGGGTTAAGCGCTCGGCTATATCCAGGCCATCATTCAGGCCGTCCTGGTAGGCGTTTTTAACCTCTTGTTCCGCTTCGGCCTTGATTTTTTCTATCTCTGCTTCGGCTTCGGCGCGAACTTCGGCCCTGGCTTCATCAATCAGCTCTTGAACCTTACTGGCGCTATAAACAGGCTCATCATTTTCCAGGGCGTCCAATATTTTCTGGTCATGCCGTTCTTCGGCATTTTCCTCCACTTCATCCAGGTAGCTATTCCAGGCCTCGCCCAGGCTGAACGTATTAAGGAGTGTTTCCAGCGCCGAGCCGACCGCTTCGGCGCTGGCATAATCTGATACTGTTTCTAAAAAGGTATCGGGCGCGTAGGTCATATCGTCCAGGTCAATCATGGCCTGGTCGCCGGTAAACTCCACCAACCCTTCGATGACTTCGGCAGGCATATTGCCTTCAAGTCCAATGTCGCTCACATTTGTCATAATATCCATGCTGTGCCTCCTTTTTCAGCGGTAATAGACAGATCAATTAAAGGTCAGACAACCGAGATCCGAGCTATCCGCAGATTACGCAGATTGCTCAGATTTTGTTGTTTTTGAAAAAGTTCTAATTATTGCCATCCTGCCCGTTTTGGCCCCAGTTCTTTATCATCACCTGGTTGGCCTGCTGGAAGGTTTCCATTTTGTTTGCGGCAAAGGGATAGCGAGATTTGGCCGTGCCCAGAGTCAACAGGCAGTAGCCCAAATTGCCCAGGTGATCGGCTGAAATATAGGCTTGCTTAATACCCAGGGTGCGCCAGAGGTGGCCCATCGCAAAGCTCCAGACCGTATTGACCACATCCTGCTCTTCCAGCGACTTTTTAGTTTCAGCTTCAAGCAGTTCCCGGAGATGGTCGTAGTTGGGCTTGGAGACCATCGTAAAAAAGCCGTAGGCGCAAGGTGATTGGCAGAATTGGCAGCCCTTTTTGCCCTGCAATCGGTTTTTGGCTTTGGCCCGCTCCGACTCTTCGGCCAGACTGGCCAATTTCTGGCTAAAGCGCCAGGCCGCTTCCGGCGAGGTCTCGGCCTCTGTGGCGGCTGTGGTCAAAGCCATAACCACGGCTTCATCCGGTTCTTTAGTATCCTGATGAAAGGCCACAATGCGACGGCAGGCTTCGGGCAGGACCTTGGCCAGATATTCTTCCGGCGACAGCCCGGCCTGTTTGGCTAATCCCTGTCGGAGTGGTTCGCTGGATGCCTTCAGGTGCCAGATATACTCCGGCGGGCAAAAAGCCATTAGATGCAAATAAGCAATAGTCATTTGTAAACCTGCGGTGGGTAATGGGTTACTCATTTTTTAGCGCCTCCTGTATGCTAATATTTTTCTCAACTTATTTATAGAATATGAAACGGAATACCACCCTCTTCGGATGGGGGAATAACATACTCCTGTCCCGGATAGATCAGATTGGGATTGTCGCCAATAAGTTCCAAGAATATTAATTTCAGCGCCAATATCACTACCGGTATCCATCATCATATCCATTGCATAAACCTCCTTGCTTAAAGCGCAAAAATAATATTATCTTAACGGGGTGTAGAAAATCTGCACCCAAGAAGCCATATCGTCCTGCACGCCGCACACAATGGCCTGGCCCACCTTGAGCCGGGCAATGATTTGGGTTTGTTCTGGGGTCAAGCCCAGGGTACCGGCCATCGTTTGCCGGTCGTCGCCTGCTACCAATCGGTGGATGATCTTTAGGTTGGTATTTTTTAGAGCGTCGGGCACCAATTTAGCCGGTACCTGGTCTATAATGCCGAATCCCTGACCGTAGGAACGGATTTCGGCCAGCATGTCGGCAAAAATCTCCCCCATTTTTCCCTGGGGGTTGCCGGGGGGCATGTGGCGTAACACCCGGTGCGCCTCTTCTATGATCATCAGGTGTCGTAAATCTCCTGATTCGGGTGCGCCTTCACCGGCGTGCTGGGCCTGACGGTATTCGTACAAAAAGTTCAAGAGCAAGCCCATGGTAAAGCATTTGTCGGCATCGTCCCCCATCTGGCCCAGGTTGATGACTACCGGACGGTCAAATAGTTCTGGCCAAGGGGTAGACAAGGCATGGTTGAATAGTTCTCCCTTCCAGCCCCGCAACAGGCTGCTGAGACGGGTTTTGAGTGCGGCTACAATATTATCGGTAATTTTTTGATCATATCCTTTGGCCCGCACCAAAGCCGGGATGCGGCTGTGTAACTGCTCCAGCGTAGGCCGGCCAACGTCAGCCGGAGGTAATGTTTCTTCCAGCCAGCCCTGGCTTTCATACAAGTCCACCAATCCTTCTTCCAAAATAACGGGCAGAATCTCTTGCATGGCAAAGGCGGAGTTAAAAATTGATTTGAGCCGGTCCATGTGGGCCATTACTTGCGGCTCTACTCCCGGCAGCATTACCTGATCAAAGGGGTTGAGGCGGAGTTGTTCCAGGGGAGTACCGCGCCAATCTTTGCGTCCCGGCACATAAACGGCAATCTCCCGGTCAAAGGTTCCGGCTTCGTTATAGGCCAGGGCCAGTTCTACGTACTCATCTTTGGCCGGTTCAATCACCATAAAGTTGACTCCTTGCTTCATTAATTCGGCAATGAGTCGGCGGCAGGTGTTCGACTTGCCGCTGCCGGTAATGCCGGTAATAAAGATGTGCCGGGTGAGAGCGTTGAGATCAACGGCATAGGTTAAATCGCCCACCTGTTCGCCGCCATCCAGGATATGGCCAAACTGAAGGGCCTGATGGGGATCTTTTGGCTGGGGGGGGTTGAGGCTAAAATAAGCGGTTGACTGCACCGGCAAGCCGGGCATTTCCCTCATTGGTAGGTTGGCCAGCAGCGATAACTCCTCGGTATTGAGAGGCGTGGTTAAACTTTCAAAAACCTCTCCCAAGGGGTGGTTGAGCCGGTCGTCTTGGGTGGGGGAGAAGAGTTTCAAAGGCGGCTGTTGAAAGGCATCCAAAGCCACCTGCGCCCGGCCATCCCAAACCGGCTGCAAATCATGCAGCCGGATGGGTTCGGAAGAACTCTTTTCACCGCTAACCAGGGCCTTTAGTTGAGCCTGGGCTTGAGCCGCCGCTTCGGCCTGATTACTGAGCAGATAGACGCCTACATTCCAGCAACCCTGGCCGCGGGCAATTTCAAAGCGCTGCACGGTTTGTTCTAACAATTTTTCGCAGGCTTCGGCGTGTTTATTCAGATATTCGCGTCCCATAGACAGAGATTCCCCCGTGGTTGTCCCCTCAGTTTCAGAGATGCTGGATGATTGGCTGGCGCTTTCTGAATAAGAAGATGACTCGCCGGTAGATTCAGAGGTGCTCATAGAGGGAGACAATTGACTCATCATGCCCACCATCCCATTGAGCAAAAATGCCCCGCCAAAGCCGCCGGTAGCCAGAGAGGCTGCCAGCGCTACTCCACTGGCCCCTACACCAACGGCCGCTTTCCCAACGCCGCCCAGTTTATCCAGCTTTCTTTTGGCCCCACTTTCACTTTCGGACGTGCTGGCGCTGCGGGAACTACTATGCGAGGAGCTTTGCGATGTAGATTCGGAGGCGCTGCGGGAACTGCTGGCCGACACGCCCCGGGTGGCGCTGCGGTTGATGGTAGTTTTGGTAAACGCATGCATCTGTCCGGATAGGGTGCGGCAGGCTCCAATAATCTCGTCCACCTTTCTTTCCGGCATTGGCTCGGCAATGACCATGTATAAATAGGGCTTTCCTCGCAAGCCGCGCATAAATTGATCGAGGCTTTGCATATCGTGAACCGGCCCCGCAGTTTTGGGCGAAGGTAGGCCGGTCATCACCCGAGCGTAGCGATACTGACTGAGAGGCACATGAATATCTTGCACTACATTGTTATAATCCCCCACCAGGCTAACCCGCGTTCCCGGCCAGTTTGACGCCAGGAATTGGCCTAACTGTTCGGCAAAGAGTTTGGGATGCGCTCCAATGGCCCGGGCTACAACTCCCACATAAATATGATTCTGGTAGCCGTTACTGCTGATAATGAAGAGCAACGCATAGCGAGGATCGTGCGCTGCTCCCAGAAATGTTTGGATAGCCCGCAAGTGTTCTCCCGGTTGGCTGACCACAGGCTGCCCCACCTGCTCCAGATGCAGAAAAGCGGCTTCAACCACATCGGGCACGTCTTCGTCTACCAGCCGGACATAATTGGCATTAAAGATTGGCCCGTCCAGGTAGTTGCGGCCCAGGGCAAATAGCAATGATTTCGACATAACATCGCCAATGGTCATCAAATCTTCTGCCGAAAGTTCTTCCCACAAATTGGAAGAAGTTGGCCTGGCTGGACCGGCTATTGCCGCCGATTGTCCCACTATTATTTCTCTTTCCATCAAAAATACCTCCACACTCTCATTTCAAATAGATAAACGTTATTCGGCCAATTCTAATTTTATCGCCGGCATTAAGCGAGCGAGGTTGTTTAACCTTCAGTCGTTCTTCATTAACAAAAGTGCCGTTACTGCTGCCTAAATCCACAACCTCAAAACCTCCCTTCCCTTCCCGCCGAATTTCGGCATGGGTGCGGGAAGCCTGATCATCGTTAACCACAATGGCATTTGTTCTTTTGCGCCCAATCGTCATGACCGGGCTGTTAAGCGCATGGGTCTGACCATCGCTGGCCACCAATCGCCATTGACTGGCCGTGATGGATTGAGCCACGTTGGAGTCCAAAACGGTTTTAATCTCATCCTCAGAACTTACCGGCGATGCAGAAGGCGGCATTACCAGTAGCTTTTTAAGCTCGTCAGGAGTTTTGGCTGCCAGGGTT
Source organism: Anaerolineae bacterium (assembly GCA_016931895.1). Classification (NCBI taxonomy): domain Bacteria; kingdom Bacillati; phylum Chloroflexota; class Anaerolineae; species Anaerolineae bacterium. The sequence goes on along the minus strand of JAFGDY010000161.1, from coordinate 3,756 downwards.
TGTTTGCTGTCAAATCCCGGCTCCTGAACCGATTCATCTACCTTTACAGATCGGGCTACCAACCAGGGTTTGGTCAGGCCAAAGGATTGGTCGCGCTCCAGCGACAGTCCATGCACTACTGTTTCCGAGGGGTTATCGGATAGGATGACGTTTTTTTCGCCAAAGCGTTTCCGCAAATATTGCACGGTGGTAAAAAGCTGCGCCCCACCCCCCACCAAAATAACCTGGCGAATGTCGCGCTCTTGCAACCGCATGCTGCGCAAACCATTGTCAATCAGAAACTCAAAATCGGCCACCGGATGTCGAACAACGTCTCTGAAAGTGGTTTCATTCAGCCTGACCGTTTTGCGATAGACCTTACCGTTGTGCAAAACAATGGTGATGGCCCGCTGCGGTGGATTGATTGCGCCGGTTGGGTGCAGTAATTGGTAACTCAAAGCTTCTTTCATCTGCCGCCCAAACATCCGCAACAAATGGAGAGCATTGGGGTCTTCTGTGAGTTCGGGAGCCGGAATCCTGAGTTCGTCCGCAATATAGCGGGCCAGCTCATCATCATATAATCCTCCCCCGTGCGGCTCGCCGTACCGGTGAACTCCTTCCAACTCACCGCTCACCGGATTGAGATGCCCGGCGGTCAGGTCGGTGGTGCTACCTCCGGAATCAATAACCAGGGTCACGCCGCCGGAGTCGGTTAACAATTCCTGTCGCCGCAGGCTAAGGATGGCTGCTTCCGGCTCACTCAGAAAACTTACCTGGTCGTCAAAATGTTTGGGGAAGCAACTCAATACAACTTGCTTAAAATCTTCAAAAACTTCCCCTTCGTGAGTGTCCCGCCAATGAACGGGGTAAGCAAAGGAGAAACGGATACCGTCGTCAAAAGAACGGGAACGCCACTTTTCTACCCGTAACTGCTCTAAAGCCGCTTCCAGGAGCAGTTTTGTATAATGGAGCGCCTCATCGTGAGTATAGCGGGTTTGGTGGGGCAAGGGCTTTCTTTCCAGATGAGAACCGATACAGGGTTTAAAGAAATCGCGGATTCGTTTTCGCAGGGCAGCATCATACAGGAATTGGTAGGCCGTTTCGCCAAAACTTTCTAACCCACTTTCCTCCCGGTTGAGCAGCATCACCGTGGCTAACTGCCGCTCAACAAAACTGGTCAGCGGAGATGGCTGCGGGTCGCCGGTCAACCGAATGGATTGCCGGTTGACTTCATAAGTGGCGCGATAGATACGCCAATTGGTTGAGCCACAATCAAGGGCAAAAAGGGTTTCTCTCATAATCTTCTCTTTAAATTTCAAGAAAATTGTTTTCTAAATTTAGTCATCGATTCCCAGCCGCTGGCCTGAACAACCCGGAACCCATAATCTTTATTGCGGGCAAACCGGAAATCTTTACCCCGATAGGCGCAACGTGTGAGCGAAGCGTTGCTATCAAAAGAACCGCCCCGCAAAACATACCATTTGCCTTTTTGGGGTCCGGTTGGGTTTTTAACCGTTGATGTAACCCGGCGTTTGTATTCCCGTTCGCCAAACCAATCGGTGCACCATTCCCACACATTGCCGCTCATCTCGGCTACCTGGTAGGGGCTATCCCCCTCTGGCGAGTAGTGACCAACCGGCGTGGTTTCCCCCAATCCATTTTCGCGGCAATTCAACCTGACCTGCTCCCACTCATTCCCCCAGGGATACAGTTGACCCTCCGCGCCCCGGGCCGCTTTCTCCCACTCCGCTTCGGTGGGCAGGCGGAACAGATGCCCGGTTTCCTGGCTTAACCATTTACAAAAGGCTATGGCATCATCTCGCCAGAGGTAAACTACCGGGTGTTCTGCCTGGTCTGGCGGGAATTGTCCATCGGCCCAATGGTCTGGCGTTCTGTAATTGTTCATTTTAACAAAAGCGGCGTACTGCTCATTGGTTACCGGATATTTGGTTATATAAAACTCAGACACATAAACGGTATGCTGTGGTTTCTCATCATCCTGGGCGTTTTTGTCCCGTACGGCGCTGCCCATTAAAAATTCGCCGGCCGGTATCTGAACAAGCTCAAGATAGAGTGGTGTTGACAGGGTCAGAGTGTGCTTAGACGTTGACCGGGGCGGGGGTGTGGGGGCAGGAGCCGAGTCTGTTTTGACATGTTTTGGGCGCGGCGGTGTTTTGGGCGCGGTTGAAATGGTAATATGGCTTGCTTGCTCATCGCTAACCTTTTTATCAATAGCCTGGCGCAAGGCCTCGGCCAATTCGCCGCTTCGGTTGTAACGGTCGCCTGGCGCTTTGGCCATAGCTTTGAGAATGGCCTGTTCTACTTCTTCCGGCAGATTGGGATTCAGAGAACGTGGGGCAGGCGGCGTTTCATAGACATGCTTGAACATAATTCCCATAGGTGTTTCGCTCTGGTAAGGCACCCGCCCGGTAACCATTTCATACAATACAATCCCCAATGCATAAATATCGGTTCGGTGATCCACCGGCCGGCTATCAGCTTGTTCGGGAGAGATATACTCCGGTGTGCCCACAACCGTGCCGATACTGGTGAAAGTGCTGCTCTCAATAATTTTTGCCAGGCCAAAGTCGGCCAAAAACAGCCAATCATTCTCCACCAAAATATTCACTGGCTTGATGTCTCGATGGATGATGCCTTTGGCATGCGCATGATCCAAAGCGCCGGCAAGTTGGTTCAAAAAATGGCCTACTCTGGATAGAGACATGGGCCGACCCAGTAACCGGCTCAAGGTGTGCCCGGCTACATATTTCATTACCAAATAACTCCAATCACCTTCTGTACCAACATCAAAAATGGGCAAAATATTAGGATGACTGAGTTGGGCTACGGCTTTTGCTTCACGTAAAAAACGTTTCTTCAAGTCGTCGGTTAGCGCGTATTTTTCTGATAGAACTTTAATGGCTACGTATCGGTTTAAATTAGGTTGGTACGCCTTGTACACCGTAGCCATACCACCCATCCCAATCATTTCAACCAATTCGTATTGGCCGAGCGTTTGCCCTACAAGATTCATCAATCCTTCCCCAATTTAAATAAAGATAATCTGCTGCTCCTCGCCTCCCCCTCTTTTTATGAACACGGTCATTTCAGGCGACTCCTGCATTTCTGATACCATCAAACCGAGTTTGATGAATTTACGGATAACCTCAACCATACTGGTTTGCTGCTCATCGGCCACTTTTCTGACCTCGTTGAACATCTCCTCCGGTAACACCAAGTTGTACCTTTTTAATCCATCTTCGGGTTTATTCATTATTGTTTTCCCTGGCCAAGAATTATAAATCTTGAGATATTTGATTGACTGTAGTAAAATAAAAAGGAGATAGCGAACCGGATACGCTCCGAGATGAATTGGCGGTTTGATTGGCTGTGTTCGGCCTGGGAGACACAGCCCAGGCCCGGTTCAGGCGGTATCTCCTTGCTGGAAGGGTTAAAAATCTTCAACCATATTAACAAGCGTAACATATCTCTCCTTATTTTTGAAGACACAAATCTTGTACATTTCTTGTACTATTTTTACATATCCTCAGCATAATGGACCTAAAGAAATTTGGTGAGCAGTTACGCGCCTTGAGAAAAAAGGCCGGGTTCACCCAGGAACAATTTATAGACCAGCTCCAACAAATTGCCGCTGCCGGGCCGGCAGATGAATACCGGGTGATTAATGCTTCATTGGTTTCACGGTGGGAATCGGCCCACGAACATCACGGGCGTTTCTGGAAACCAACCCGGCAATACGTTATCTATCTGGCCCAT
>JAFGDY010000160.1 GCA_016931895.1 Anaerolineae bacterium | reverse complement strand
GGTTTTGCAAGAAATAGAAGCCGCGCAAGGTTCAATCAACTTGAATGAATTGAGCCGGAAACTGTCTGTTGAGCGCAGCGCCCTGGATGGAATGATTGCGTATTGGATGCGTAAGGGGCGGATCAAAGATGATGAGCGGGAACAAGAACAGGTTTTTGTGGCGTGCCGGCCCGGCAATTGCAGTATTGGCCGGGGCTGTCCAGGGCCGCAGGGTTGTCCCTTTATCATGAAAATGCCGCGCACCTATTCGCTCACTAAAAATGAATCCTGAACAAATGGCCAGGTGGGGTGTTGCCCTCAAATTTACGGCAATTTCATTAATAGCAGTATTATTTTGCACTCTACCCTTTGTCTGGTAAGAGTTATATAACCGAATAAAAAGAATATGTTATGTAGTTAGATCGCCGTCGCCCGGTTACGAAGAACGCTGCTATTCCGACGCTCAGACTACTCCTCGTCCCTTTAGTAAAGAAAATATCCGTACCATATGTCGCCTCTTGGAACTCTACCGGGGCGACTTGCCGCTTGGTAACAAAGTCAAAACCAAAAACGCCGCAGTCTTGGCCGGCGGGCATAATCCCATTCTACCTGCAGCCCTCTGTGATCAGGTCGGTCTGGCCAAAGCCGGACGCAGCCGCAGCTTTGCCAGCAGCCCCAATGACCCGGCCCGCATCTACCTTCTCGGCGACATTGCCCATCTTGAAGATTTATACCTGGATGGCGGCATCGACAAAGATCGCTACCTGCTCCGTAAAAGCGAAATTGACCAGGCCATTGCCACACACACATTAGAAGACCAGCTCTATACCGCTACCCAAACCTTTAACTTTAATCAGGTTATCACCCGTATGCGTGCCACGCCGGAGCAAATTCCCGCGGCTTCTCCAAAAACAAAAAAGACGCCCATCAATTCCATCTTTGGGCGTCTGGAAATCGGAGGGGGCAAAGTTATTCACCTTACCCCCCGTCCATGGCCACGACCTTTTTTCTGATACTCGGTCGTGTTAGCCATGGGCCGGGTGGGAGTCGAACCCACACGAGGTTACAAGCCTCGGGGGATTTTAAGTCCCCTGCGTCTGCCTTTCCGCCACCGGCCCATTACCGGAAATATTACAACAATTAGGGCAGATAGTCAAAGCAGCCTCCATCATTCTCAGCCTGGCCTCTTTGAAACAAGGCCGGATTTTTGGGAAACAGGTTACAGCAAAGTTGCAATTTTACCCTGGTAAGTGTAAACTAACAGGTGGATGGCCTTAGCCAATTACCCTTGTTTTGAACGCACGCACTTGAAACCATTCCAGGAGGCAGAAAAGTTATGGCCCGATATCAAATATTGTATTGGGAACATATTCCGTTAGGTGTAAAAGCAACAGACGTTAATGGCACGGTTCGGGAAAATTTACCGGCCCGTTTTCAAGAAACTGTCGAAAAAGCGGCGGCTCGGGGGGGAGGCACCGGCGCAGCGGCTTACACCTCAATGTTCAAATGGGGTAAGGAGCAGGAACGCGAAGGTTCCGCCACCGAAGTAGCCGCCGCCATTGCCAAAGAACTGGATGAAACCTGGAACGAAGAAGAAGCCCTGGGTTTGTTTGAAAAAGAAAAACAGGATAAGAACAGGTAATGCTTGAGCCGCCGGCGCGGTTAGAACCGGTCAAAAAAAAGGGCGTAAAAGACGCCCTTTTTTGTTTCCACACGCCTGACAGATTTTCCCTAAACCGGAAATTTCGTGTTACAATGAGGGTAGAGGCGTTATGAATCCATCTCCTACTATCCTCAAAGGCGTGCTTGAGCGGATCACGTTCAGCAATCCAGACAACGGTTATACCGTGGCCCGTTTCCACGCCGACAGACATTTTGGCCTGGTCACGGTGGTGGGCGCCCTGGCCGATGTGCACCCCGGGGCGCGGCTGAAGCTGGAAGGGCGCTGGAAAACCCACCCCAAATACGGTGAACAGTTTGAGATTGAACGTTACGTTGAAGAAATGCCGGCCACCGTGGAAGGCATCAAACGGTATTTGGGCAGCGGCCTGATCAAGGGCGTTGGCCCGGTAATGGCCAAGCGGATTGCCGAAAAATTTGGCCCCTACACCATCGAGGTCATTGAGCATAACATCAACCGGCTGGCCGAGGTGGACGGCATTGGCCCCAAACGGGTCAAGATGATTGCCCATGCCTGGGAAGCGCAAAAACAGATCAAAGAAATTATGCTCTTTTTGCAAAGCCACCAGGTCAGCACCCACCTGGCCGTAAAAATCTACAAAACCTACGGCGACGCCGCCATCGGCGTGGTCAAAAACGATCCCTACCGCCTATCGCGCGACATCTTTGGCATTGGCTTTTTGACCGCCGACAAAATCGCCCGCAGCATTGGCCTGGCCGCAGACGGGCCGCAGCGCATTGCCGCCGGCATTGAGCATACCCTCAACCAATTGGCCGACCAGGGCCATGTGTTTGCCCCGCGCGAACACCTGATCCAGGAGGCGGTTAAAATTCTGGCGGTCAAGCCGGAACAAGTGCAGGCGCAACTTGACACCCTGCAACAAGAAAACCGGGTAAAAATAGAAGAGATTGTTGGCCTCCAAAATCGTCAAACCAAAATCGAAGCGCCCGCTGTTGAGGCCGTTTACTTGATCCCCTTTTATTACGCCGAGGTTGGCGTGGCGCGGCAGGTCAAACAATTGCTGGCCGCCAGGGGGAGTCGCCTGGCCTTATTTGGGGCGGTCAATTGGGACCAAGCTTTTGCCTGGCTGGCGGCCCAAAAAGGTAATATTGAGCTGGCCGCGCAACAACGCCAGGCCGTGCGCACGGCTTTAACCAGTAAGGTGAGTATTTTGACCGGCGGGCCGGGCACCGGCAAAACCTTTACGGTGCAGTCGGTGTTGCGGCTGGTGCAGGGCAAAGGTAAAACCGCCCTGCTGGCCGCCCCCACCGGCCGCGCGGCCAAACGCCTGGCCGAAAGCACCGGTCACGAAGCCAAAACCATTCATCGTTTGCTGGAAGTCAGCCCCAGCGAAGGCTTCAAGTTCCAGCGCAACCAGGATAACCCCCTGGAGTGTGATCTGCTCATCCTGGATGAGTGTTCCATGATTGACCTGGCCCTGATGAACAATGTTCTCAAGGCCATCCCGCCAGCGGCCCATCTGTTGCTGGTGGGCGATGCCGACCAATTGCCCAGCGTGGGCGCGGGCAACGTGCTGCGCGATTTGATAAGCAGCGACGTGGCGCCTGTTACCCGGCTGGATGTGATTTTTCGCCAGGCCGCCGACAGTACCATTATCACCAACGCCCACCGCATCAACCGGGGCGAAACCCCGCTGTTTCCCCAAAACAAGCGGGATTTTTACTTTTTTGGCCAGGAGGACCCTGAAGCCGCGGCGGATTTGATTGTTGACATTGTGGCCCAACGGATTCCCCAAAAGTTTGATATTCCCAACCATGATATTCAGGTTCTCAGCCCCATGCACCGGGGCGTGGTTGGCGCGCGCTCTCTCAATGAAAAATTGCAGGCCCGGCTTAACCCCATGCGTTACCGCCAACCGGAGTATCGCAGCGGTAGCCGCGTATTCCGGGTGAACGACCGTGTTTTGCAACTGCGTAACAATTACGACAAGGATGTTTTTAACGGCGACGTGGGCCGGGTTGAATATCTTGACCTGGAAGAGGGCGAAATTTGGGTGGAATTTGAAGGCCGCAGTATCGCCTATGAACTGAACGAGCTGGATGAATTGACCCTGGCCTATGCCATGAGCGTGCACAAAAGCCAGGGCAGCGAATACCCGGTAGTGGTATTGCCCATGCTCACCCAGCACTATGTAATGCTCCAGCGCAACCTGCTGTATACCGCCATCACCCGGGCCAAAAAAATGGTGGTGATTGTGGGCACGCGCAAGGCCATGGCTATGGCGGTGAAAAATGATAAAATCGCCGCCCGGTGGTCGGCCCTTACAGATCGTCTGAAGATGGAGTAAAGTTCCCCTGATATGGCCAATCCAGAAAAAGTAACCGGAGGTGTGGCAGAATGAAACCTGCTGAAACTATTGCGCTGTGGGCGGATAAATTGCGCGACATTTCCGCCATGGGCTTGAAGTTTTCCCAAAACATTTACGATCTCGAGAACTACCGGACTATTCAAAACATAGCCCTGGAAATGTTTGCCCTGGCCACCGGCCAAACTTCTGACCAAATTGAACCCCTGCGCAAGCCAATCTTGAATAGGCCGACGCCGCTTTCGGTGGGAGATGCCGCGGTGATCAATAACGCGGGCGAAATTTTGCTCATCCAACGCGCCGACACTCACAAGTGGGCCTTGCCGGGCGGGGCCATGTCGGTGGGGGAAACACCGGCCGAAGGGGTTGTGCGGGAAGCGTTTGAAGAGACCGGCGTAAGCTGCAAAGCAATGATGCTGGTGGGCGTGTACGATTCACGGTTTCACCATGACGCCTCGCCGCATCACCTGTATGTGTTTGTGTTTTTATGCCGGCCGCTTGAAACCGAGATGGTAGAACCGTCCCACGCCCTGGAAACATTGGCTAAAGGCTGGTTTGCCGAGGACAATTTACCAACCGGCCTTGAGCCAAGCCACCTCCCCCGTATCCGTGACGCCTTTGTTATGTGGCGAGGCAGCAACGGCCGCGCCTATTTTGAGGGAAGGCAATTATAAAAATAATCAAAATATTTTGGAGAACATCAAGATGCTCATCACCCGCGCCAATATTGACGACGCTCAAGAAATTTTGGCCCTACAAAAACTGGCCTATCAAATGGAAGCCGAACGCTACAACGACGATACCCTGCCCCCCTTGATCCAAACCCTGGCCGAAATACAGACTGATTTTGAAAAGATGCTGTTCCTCAAAGCCGTGCTTGACGATAGGATTGTTGGCTCGGTGCGGGCCGCCGTAGTTGACGGCGCCTGTTTGGTGGGCCGTTTGATTGTGCATCCTGATTTTCAAAACCGGGGCATCGGCACTAAACTGATGCAAGAGCTGGAAGGCTGTTTCCAAAACATCAAACGTTTTGAGCTGTTTACGGGCCACAAAACCGCCGGCGCGCTGCATATTTATAAAAAACTGGGCTACCGGGAATTCAAACAAAAAGAAATGGAGACCCACACCTTGATTTTTTTGGAAAAACTTGCGCCGGGAATTACTGAAGATAAACAATGACTATCGAGAATCAGAAATCACCCCCGGCCAGGCCAAACAACAACAATGAGACCACTTCCAAAAGAATAATCTTTCGTTCCAACGGTATTCTGCGGATTGTGGCCGAATACACCGGCGGGCGCCCATTTCCCTCCTCGTATAATAAGTTAGCCAGGAAGTGGTATCCCAGAGATAATGACCGTGCATTCAGGGCGGTCAGGTGGGCAGTTCTACGCC
>JAFGDY010000159.1 GCA_016931895.1 Anaerolineae bacterium | reverse complement strand
TTGTCCGAACCCCGGCTCGAACGGCAGTATCAGCTAGACATTCCCCCGGTCGAACCGGTGGTCACCCAATTCAACCTTGAAGTGGCTCATTGTAGTCGTAGGCTGGGTTGAGGCACGAAACCCAACACCCTCCGGTGAGGCATAACACCGTGTTGGGTTTCCACCCAACCTACGGCCTGATGGACAACACCGTCGCCGCCCGGCGCAACCACCCTCAAAAGCAAACGCGGCGAGGCCGGAGAAGCCGCTCCCCGCTTGCTCTCCCGGCATACTGCGCCATAATCCCTCTGATTGACCATAAACCAACCCGGCCTCAAATTCTCGCTGGAGAATTTTGTGGTACAATGTATCATAAGCCAAACAAAAAAGATCATTGGCGCCCCCCATCCCTCAAATGCTGATTAAATAGATGGCAGATAAAGAACGCAATGGGCTGTAATCTGTGATTTAGGGGGTATTGGGTCAGCTTTTTGCCGGGAGACAGCTATGGAAATTTATGAACTGGTTATCGAAATGAAATATCTTGAACGCCGCCTGACGCCGTTTGAAGAAAAATACGGTGTTTTGAGCGAAGATTTTTATGGCGCCCTGATGTCGGGCAAACTGGCCGCGTATGACGATTATGATGAAACCCGAGCCGATTTTAGTCGCTGGAAAGGGATTTATGAAACCTGGACGCGCCGTAAAGAAGCCTACACCCGGCAGCTTCAACCATGTGCCGCCCAACATCAAGCGTAACCGTATGCCCGCGCCGGAAATGAGCTTTACTGAACCAAATTTACCCGCGCTTGTGCAGGAAATTGAAGCGCTCATTCAAAGGTAAGCGGCATTACAAACCATCGGCGCAAGCTAACAAATCGTTGGTGCCGAATTGCTAATCCTGGCTTTAAAAGCAGCCTCGGCCACAATCGTTCTGGTAGTTGTGGGTAACTTCGCTAACCCGCAATCGGCACAACTCAAGCGTTAGCCGCTATCTTTAAAGTCCAAAAATCATTATGTCAATTGGAGACGCTTGCAACTACGATCAGTGTGAGTGCCATAAGGTTTAATTTGCACCGTAGATAACATGATAGATATAATCAACGTAAGTACAATTGAATCGTCTTATATCTTACCAGAGTTTTTTACTTATATTGTTCCGGTGATAGTGGAGAAAATAGACCATGAAGCGAACATCAATGTGGATAATGCTTTTAGTTTTGTTAATAAGCTATGCAATCCCCTCTCAGGCTGCGCCGAAAGCGGCGCCGCTCTTTCAAGGGGATTCTGTATCCGGTTCTTACGGTGACCCGAACGACCTCTATTTGAGTTTCACGGTTTCCGGTGCAGATTTCTCACAAGACCTCGATGGTCCGCCGCGAGTGGAGGGGCGCTATACCGGTGCGCCAATTCACCTTGCCGGGAAAATGATTGTTAGCCGGGCGGAGGGATACGTATCCTCCGTCAGAATGAACGCTCACCTGGGAGACCAGTCGGTTCAATGGCCCCAAGAAGGCGAAGATAACGCCGTATCAGGCCGGACGGTTGAACTGCCCTTTGACTTCACGTTCCAAGTTCCGCCTGATTACGAAGGTTCGGCCGTAATGGGCAGCGCGTTTGTGGAAGCCTGCGGGGGAGTTTGCGGCAGTTACGCTATTGACATCACCATTGAATTGCCCTCCGCTACGCCTACACCCGCCGCCCCCCCCACATCCACGGCCATACCCACGCCCACCCCGCTTCCACAACCCAAACCGCCATGTGATGACCCCCTGTTCTTCTACCCCGGCCTCAACCTGAACGATTACTTTACCGGCAAGCCGGCGCTGCGCTACTCGGTCCAGGAGATGAAGGATGATGTGCTGGCAGGATTGCAGCGTTTCATTAACGAGGGCAACACACTCAGTTCCGGCGCGCGCATCAGCGATCCATATTTTATACCCAAGAGCTACGCCAACTCAGTTTTGCCAACCGGCAAAGAAGCCGCCCTGCAAGATGCGGCACGGCAAATGGCGCGAGCTAAACAACAATCAGACCCTAATTATCGCCTTACCCCCGGCGATCTGTTTTATCTTAGTCTCAAACACAACAACGGCAACATACGCGATGCGCTGCTCACCTGTCATGCGGCCCTGTACCGGGATGGCAATAAGGTGAACAAAAAATTTATTGAGCAGGAAAACATCCTGACCCCGTTACGCAACCCCGAAGGGTACGTTGACCGTGAAACCAGCTATACAACACCCCAAGGGTCCAGGCGCAGCATCAATCCCTTTAGAGAGTTGGGCCACGACGAACAAGGTCCCTGGTACCACTTTTTTGGCCTGATGGCGGTTGAGTTTACAGACCCCTATGGCTCAGCCTCTTTTCACGCCGCCTGGCTGGCTATTGATAAGTTCGAGGCTCTACAGGCAAATTATACTGACATAGTCCTGGCCCCCGATTTTCCCAAGGAAAAGCTTGGCTACTCGCTGGGCAAATTGGCCATCGCCCTGGAACACAACATACGTACCAATGCGGGCAAGCCGCCAGACATTGCCAAATATTGCGTCAACTATTATGCCCAGGCTGCGGGCAGCGCGTTAAAGCAGGCTTTACAAGAGCATTTACACCAACAGCGAGTTATCAAGGCCGCCAACAAGTTCCCACCTCTGGACAATCCCGGAGACATTCTCAAACCAACGGGCGTGGTCATCTACAAATCGCCCTTGTCAATCTTGATTCAGGGAACCAACGGCGAGTGGTTCTCCTTCGACCAGAGTGAGGGTCTGGTTGATGGCAACACGCCCTTGATTTATTTTGAGCTTTTTCCCGAAGAGGATGGCACGTTGAGCTTTATAGGGGTGCCATTTTTTCAGGTTGCCTCGCTGCAAATGACCGGCGTAGGCGAAGGCCCCGTAACCCTGGGGCTTTATGACCATACTGGCGAGGAGAGTAACGTTTTTACGTTCGACGTGAGCGACGGGGACCAAATTCTGGTAGAGGGCTGGAGCGGGGATCCTTTGTTAAACGGTTCTCCCTTACCAGAGATTGAGCAAACGGAAGAAATTCTGCCGGGATTGGTTCCCGGCAACTTTCTGGGCCTTTTGCTAATCATCGGCGGGGGTGGGTTGATAGTTCTGTTGGCGGGGGTAGGTTTAGCCGTATTCTTGAGCGTAGGCCGCCGACGACCACCCCAACCAACCCCACCGCCGGCCCACGTTGCCGTGTCACCTGCCCCTGCCCCACGTCCAGCCGATGCTGAGGCCACCGTTATCAGCGGTGCCCTTGGCTCAACCTGGCAACTGGCTGTGGAAAGTGGGCCAAATGTTGGCCATCGCTATCTACTTGGCCCAAAGACAAGGTTAGGACGTAATTCAGACAATGAAATTCGACTCAACGACTCACAAACCTCGCGTTATCACGCCGTACTTCACCACCAGCAGAATGGCTATATCCTCCAAGACCTGAATAGTAGTAACGGCATTTTTGTAAACGGTACTCGCATTGGCCAACCAACCCTCCTGCAACCCGGTGATGTCATCCAGATCGGCCAGACGAGATTCAGGGTAATTAGGTTTTAGTTATACTCAACAGCGTCATAAAATAACACAAATCCGCAGAGAATCTTGTTACTTTTTAATGCTGTTGAGTATAATTTTTAGTTACTTGGCAAACCAGATAGACCGTTTTTGAGTATGCGCTACGAGGATGATATGGATTGGTATTTAAAGACAGTATTATAGCCACTTATACCTCGTATCTTGGTCTTCTCTTTTAGACAGTGTTTTAAATGGGTAGGGTTCATAACATTTGATAAAGAAGATTTTACTTTATGTCAATAAAAGTGATGAGCAAATAAGTCC
>JAFGDY010000158.1 GCA_016931895.1 Anaerolineae bacterium | reverse complement strand
TTGATGTGCGTCGTTTTTGATAAAATTAAATCACAGTTGCTCTGAGCGAGGAACGAGCGAAGAATCTCCATGCAGTATACCAAAAACAAAGCAAAGCAGGGCCGCATGGAGATTCTTCGGCCTATGGCCTCAGAGCAACTGGCAAGATTAATAGTTACCCCCCGCGTCCCCAAACAGGATTAACGGCCCTTAATCACTATCGGCAAGAAAACGCCGCCTGCTTCTAAAGGAGATTCCTGGGGCGTGGTCGCGCAAACCGCGCCATTAGGCGCACTGCCGTCGGCGCAAACGGCCACCAGGTGGGCGGGAGCATTGTCACTGAACAGGGCAGCGGTGTTGATGACCGACTTGCCCACCGTGCCGCTGTTAAGCGTGACCGTAATCTCCAGAGTAGCCGTCTCTCCGGGCAATACCTGGCCCACGTTCCATATCAACTGATTGCTGCCGGAAAGAGAACCCTTTGACGAGGACGTACCAACCACGGTCACGTCGCCGGCAGGCAAGGTATCGGTAACGATCACGTTGAAAGCCGTGTAAGTAGTGCCGGTATTTTTCACCTGCAAGGTGTAACGGACGGTATCGGCCACAAACAGCGGCGCCCCATCAACATCCACCGCGCTCTTGCTGAAATCCAAGGTAGTGGAAGTATCGGCGGCGGCGAAAGTAGCCGTCACCGCGCTATCGTGGGTCATTGTGATGGTTGCCGGATTGGCGCTGCCGGACACGTCGCCGCTCCAACCGCTAAAGGTCCAGCTGGGATCGGCTGTGGCGGTAAGCGTGACCACTTCGCCATAGGCATAGGTGGATTTGACCGGGTTGCTCACCACCGAGCCATTGCCGGTGGCGGTTACGGTTAGGATGTATCCATTGGGGGTAAAGGTTGCTGTAACCACCTTGTCGCCGGTCATCGTGACGGTGTCCGGGTTGTCGCTGCTTACCACGTCGCCGCTCCAGCCGCTAAAGGTCCAGCCGGGGTCCGCAGTTGCGGTCAGGGTGACCACTTCGCCGTAGGTGTAGGTGGATTGAACCGGGTTGCTCACCACCGAACCGTTGCCCACGGTGCTCACAGTTAAGGTATATTCATCCTGGCTGAAGGTGGCGGTAACAACTTTATTACCCGTCATCGTCAGCGTGTCTGAAATTGCCGAACCGGACAGGTCGCCATCCCAACCATTGAACGTCCACCCAAAGTCGGCAAAAGCCGTTAGCGTGACCACCTCGCCATAACTGTAGGTAGATTTGGCCGGGCTGGTCAAAATCCAACCCCTGCCCACAACCACGGTTTGCAGGGTGTATTCCGCCTGGGTAAAAGTGGCCGTTACCTCCTTATTGGCCGTCATGGTGGTGTTGATGGGGTTGGCACTGCCGGATAGATCGCCGCTCCAGGTGGTGAAGGTCCAGCCGGGCTCCGCGCTGGCCGTCAGCGTAACCACGCTGCCGGAGGTGAAAGTAGTTTGATCCGGGTCCACCCCAATTGAGCCGCTACCAGCCACGTGCGGGGTGAGGGTAAAGTCGTTGTCGTTAATGGTCAGGGTATGGCTGCCCGTTGAACCAACGGTGGCGTTGGTGGGGCTGCCCAGGGTTAAAATAACGGTTTCGTCGTCTTCGGCCTGTGTGTCTTCGTTGAGCGTAATGGTGATCACCACGCCGGTTTGGCCCGCCGGGATGGTAACCGGGCTGCTGCTGATGGTGAAATCATCGCCGCTGCCTTCGGTGGCTGTGCCGGAAACGGTAAAGGGAATAGTTACATCCAAACCGGAGGGCGCAGCCAATTCGATGGTGACGGTGTAGACTCCCGCGCCTTCACCAAGGCTCTGGCTGCCGCTGCTGAAGTTGACGGTTGGCAGGTCGTCGCCGTCATTGATGGTCACCGTGGCGCTGGCGGTGGCGCCCAAAGTGCCGCTCACCGGCGCGCTCAAGGTGAGGGTAAATGTTTCATTGTTTTCATCCAACCCGTCGGCGGCAACGGGGATGGCGATGGTTTGGAGCGTGACCCCCGGCGCAAAGGTCAGAACACTGCTGGCCCCGGTGTAATCGCTGCCGGCCGTGGCCGTGCCGTCGCCGGTGGCATAGGTCACGGTGGTGGTTACATTGGACGCCGCGCTCAAGGTTACGGTAATGGTGGCCGTATCGCCTTCATCCACGCTGTAGGCCCCGGCGTTGAAGTTGATGAAGGGCTGGCGTTCCACGTCGCGGCTGGCGGTGTCAACGTTGCCGTAAACGTCGGTAGCAGTGACCACGATGGTATTGATTCCGGCGGTGGGCAGGGTCACGCTGACGGTAAACAGGCCGCTGTTGTCAACAATGGTGGTAAACGGCCCATCCCCGGCTACGGTAACGGTAATGGCTGCGCCGGGGTCGCCCGTGCCGGTGACGATCAGGGAGGGGTCGGTGGTGGTGTAACCTACCGGCGGGAAGGTGATGGCCACGTCGGCGCCGGTGGGGGTGCTGTCGTTGGTGAGTTGAACCTGCCGCGTGGCTGTTGCCTGGTTGCCGTACAGGTCGGTGGCGGTAACGGCAATGGTATTCATTCCGGTTACGGGCAGGGTAACGGTGACGGTGTAGAGGCCGCTGCTGTCGGCGGTGGTGGTATACGGGCCGTTAACGCCAACGGTGACGGTAATGACACTATCTGCATTGGCTGTGCCGGTAACCGGAAGAGTAGCCGTAGTGGTTACGTAACCCACCGGCGGGAAGATGATGGCTACATCGTTGCCGCCTGGGGTGGTATCATTGGTCAGGCGCACCTGAATGGTATCGGTGGCCACCTGGCCATAGACATCGGTGGAGACGGCCACGATGGTGTTGAGGCCGTAGTGCAGGGTGACCGCGCCGGAAAAAGCGCCGCTGTCGTTGGCGGTCATATTGAACGCGCTGGCCGGCGTGGTGACGGTGATAACGCTGTCGGGGTCGGTGGCGCCGGCCACTTCAATTGAAGTGGTGGTGGTAATGTGCCCACTCGCCGGGGCGGTAATGGTGATAGTATTTGCGCCGGGCGAGTCGTCGTTGGTCAAGATAACGGTCAGCGTTTCGGTGACGAGATTGCCGTAGGGGTCGGCGCTGACCACGGTTATTACGTTGGTTCCGGTCACCAGATCAACACCGCCCAGGTCAAACGTGCCGTCGGTGAGGTTGGCCGTGCCGGTGACCACGTCGCCGGTGCTGACGGTGATGGTGATAGCGCTGCCCGGATCAGTCTGCCCCACCACGCTAACAACGGAAGTGGTAAAAACCTGTCCGGCGGTGGGAGTAGTGATAACCAGGGTGTTGGTCAGGTCGGTGCCGTCGTTGGTCAGTTGGACAACGCAGGTATCGGTGTCAACATTGCCAAAGGGGTCGGTTGAAGTAACCTCAATGGTGTTGGCCCCTATTTCCGGCAAGGTGACGGTCAGGCTGAAATTTCCACCGTTATCGGCGGTGGTGGTGTATGGCCCGGCGCTGCCAATGGTTACGGTGATCACACTGTTGGGGTCGGTGGCGCCGGTAACACTGAGGGCGGCGGTGGAGGTGATGGTTCCCGCCGTGGGCTGGATGATGGTGACGGAGTTGCTGCTGTCGGTGGGGTCAGAAACCAGGGTGACGGTGCGGGTGTCGGCGGCCACGTCGCTGTCCAGGTCGGTGCTTTGGGCGGTGATGGTGTTTGCGCCCAGGGTGGTGGTGATGGTGGTGGCAAAGTTGCCAAAACCGTCGGCGGTTACATTGTACACCACGCCGGTAGCAGTGTTGGTAATGATGACCGTGGCGTTGGGGTTGGTAACGCCGCTGTAATTAATTGTGGTGGTGTTAGTGACCAAATCCACCGCGGGCGAAGTTATGGTCAGGAAGTTTTCGATGCGGACGGTGGTCACATCCATCACCTGGCTGGTGTAGGCGTCGCCGGCGGCGGTGGCTGCCTGAACGGTGAGGGTGTCAACATCGCCATCGTTAACGCCGGCGGCGGGAATGGTGAAGCAGGCCAGGATATTGATCTGCCCGGCGGGGAGCAGCTCGCCGGTATCAACCGTGGTGTTGCTGTTGGTATCGGTCAGCGTGGTGTCCAGTCCGGCGTCGTAATTGCCGTCGGCGTCGTAATCCCGGTAAAACGTGACGGTGGCTGAAGTCCAGGCATTGTGGGCAGTGGTCAGTTCCATGGTGTTGGTGAGATTGCCGGTGTTGCCCACCGTATGGCCATAACAAACTTGCTGGCCCTGGTCGTGGGTGTTGTTGCTGCGGTTGGGGCTGATGGTGACGCCATCCTGGGCCACGGTTACCTGAACCTGATTGCTGGTGGCGTTGTCGGAGGCGCTGGCCATTGAGGCGGTATTGTAGATAGATGTCCCCGGGGCGGCGGTATCGGTGACGGCGACCACAAAGCCGATTTTGTGCCCGCCGGAATTGGCCGGAACGGTGAGATTCCAGGCTACTTCTGCCGGGTCGCTGTCGTCAGCGCCGGCGCCAAAGATGGAACCGGGCACGTAAGCGGTCTGGGCCGGAACCAGATCGGTAATGACCACGCCGGTGGCGGCCACGCTACCCCTGTTGCCGTAGGTAAGGGTATAGGTAATGGGGTCGCCCGCCCGGACAAACGCGCCGGAGGCGATTTTGGAAAGGGTCAGGTCAACCGTGCCAATGGAAACCAGGTTGGAGTAAAGCCAGCCGGAAGCGGCGGTTTGGGTGCTGGTGATGCGGGCCTCGTTTTGAATGGTGGTATTGCCCGGCAGCGGGTCGGCCACTTTAACCTGAAAACTAACGGTATCGCTTTGGCTAATGGGCAAGGTGGCCCTACTCCAGCGAATATGGGTAACGGAAACAGGGTTGGTAAAGCCGCTGTTCCAGGTAACGCCGTGGTCGGTGGAGTAGGCCACGGCATCCATCCCGCCGGCGGCCACGGTGCCGGAGATAAGTTGGGTGTTGGCCGGGATGCTGTCAATCAGCAAAATGTTGTTTAGAACCGCGCTGCCGTTATTGGCATACGTGCCGGTAAACACAATGGTCTGGCCGGCGGTGGCTATCGAGCGGTCGCCGACTTTAGAGAGAGACAGGGGGCTGATGTCTATGGAGAAGAGGTTGGAGTTTTGTGGGGGCAGTTGCTCGCTGTCAATTTGGGCAATATTGCCCAGGGTTGAACCTTGGGGCATGGTGGGGGCAATGGTAACGGCAAAACGGATCTGGCCGGTTTCGCCTGCGGCCAGGGCGCCGGAAACAACCCCGGGCAGAACCCCGACGGTTGTACCAACGTATTGGCCGGCGTCGGTATCAACGGCATCGCTTAAAGAAACCCAGCCGCTGCCGGTGTTAATGGCCAGGCTGCCAGCCAGGTAGGTCATAGAAACGGGGATAGTGTTAGAGATGATCACGCCGGTGGCCGCGGCATCGCCGTTATTGGCGTAGGTAAGGGTATAAGTGACTACCTGGCCAGGGGCGGCTATGGTTGGCCCGGCTAAGGTGAGATTCAGGTCCGGGGCCTGCACGGTAGTTCTAACCCGGTTGCTATTCACCAGGGCGGTCTGGTCGCTGTCAATCCGGCCAAAGTTTTCAATTTCCGCGCCGTTAAGGGTTTCGTTGTTGACGGTTACGGTAAAGGTAACTGAATCCGTGGCCGCCGGCGCTACCTCATCCAGACTCCAGCGAACGGTATTGGTGGCGCTGATATAGGCGCCGCCGCCGGAGGCAGCGGCAAAGGTTGTGCCCACCGGAACCAGATCGTCAATATAGGCGCCGGTGGTGGTGATAGCCCCGCTATTTTCGTAGGTTAAGGTGTAAACCAGGCTGTCGCCAATTTCGGCGATGGAGCGGTCAACCGTTTTTTCCAGGTCGAGGGCGCTGATAGCAACAACGGCATTGTCGGTGGCGTTGAAGGTATGGTTGTTGTAATTGCCAACGGCCAGACCCTGGTTTTCACTGACAACTGCGGCGTCGTAAATTTCTACTTCGTCAAAGTAGGCATAATCATCGTCACCGGCCCCGCTGATCCCCCGAATACGGATCCGGGCGGTACTGGTGATGTAGGCCGATAAGTCTACTGTTTCTTGCACCCAAACGTTCTGGGTTACCGGATTTGTCCAACTTAGCAGCGAAGCATAAGAATCGCCGTTATTTACCGAAATATCAACGCCAAAGGTTTCGCTGCCCTCAAACGACCGGAAATAACGTTTGAAACGCAAAACCGGCCTGGCAAAATCGCTTAAATCAAGGCCCCGATGAATGGTGCGGTTATCATTTTGAAGGCGCAATTGTTTACTGCCCCCGTAGGGAGTAACATTAACATCATCGTCTTGGTCCACAATCCGAATATTACCGCCGGTTTGACTGGTGGTTTCGCCGGTCTCCTGCCAGTTGCCGGTCCAACTGCCGCTGCCGCCATCGTATACTGTGCCGGTTTCAAAATCGTCGGCGATGGCGGCGCCCACCTGACCGCCGGTTTGAATTTGGGCCTGGAATTGGACGGCCAGGGTTTGGTTGGAATCCATTGTGTGCGAAAGGTTCCAGAACAGGGTTTGGCCGTTCACGCTGGGTTCGGGCGCGGCCGTGCTGCCATCGGGGTAGGTGACCAGGGAGGTGCCGGGTAGATAGGTCCAACTGATGGGCAGGGTATCGGTGATGTTAACATTGGTAACAGGTGACGGACCGTGGGTATGCGCTTGCAGGTTAAAAGTGGTAGTCCCGCCGTCTACGGGTAATATTTCCGGGCTGGCTGTTTTTTCCAGGGTGAGAACGGGGTCTAGCCAGCCCTGGTTGAGGGGCAGAACGGTATAGCCCAGGTCAAGGTAGCCATCGCCGGCTTCCAGAGAGGCCGGGTCAACGCCCCAAATGGGGACAAACTTATTGGTAGCCCAGATGCGCATGCCGGTGTTATCGTAATCGGGGTCAAAAATGCGGCGCGTAACCAGGGCGTCAAGGGTGAAGGTTTCGTCTACCACGCCATCAATCGGACCATAGTCCACATAAAAGGTGGTGTTGTCGGCTACGGGGGCTACCCAAACCGGCGAGGCATTTGTGCCATCGGTAATATCGGCCAGCACGTTGCCCGGGGCCCAACACACATAGTAGTCGTCCATTAAAAATACGGTGGGGATCAAAGAGAAGCCCCAGTCGTATGATGTACTTAAAGTGTCAGCCGTGACTACGCCCCAAAATATGTCGTCGGAATTTAAGCGTACCCCCGACCCAATAGGGACATAACCTGCCTGTTGGGAGTAGACAGCCACATCATTGGCCGGAATGATAATGAGGTTGTTGCCGTCGGTATCGTGAGCCTCCACCGTAATGCTGTGGTTGTTGGGGTTAAAGAGATAAATTTGGGCTTCATTGGAGGCGGTGGTCCGGGGAACGGCGGCAATATATTCCGTGCCCCATAACATATCGGGCAACATAACAAAAAAACGGGTTTGAAATGTGCCGGTACTCCCGGAAACCAAGCCAACCTGGATTTGTTTATCAGAGGAAATGGTTGTGCCTTTATTGATGGTGATGGGGGTTGAGGATTGAGAATCAATGGCCCCCAGGCTGGAATACGTTTGGCCTTGATCCAGGTTGACCGTGAGGGTTTGGCTGCCGTTATCAATGGTAACCGTGGTATTATGGTGTAGCGCGCCAATTTGCAGCCAGGCATAAGTGAAATCGCCCCCCATATCCTGCCCTACGGGGATGTGAAAGGAAAAGCTGTTTTCCCAGGCCTGGAGCGAGTATACCTCCCAGGCGCCGCCTATCCAGGTGCCATCCTGGGGCCACATGGCGTGGGCCAGGTCAATGGGCCCGCCCGTACTGACCAGATAATCGCCGCCATCATAACGGATGTCGGCCGTGTCTCTGGGATTTACCGGAATAAGGGCGTTGATGCCGGAACCGCTGCCATCGCTTTTAAGCAAAACAATATCGCCAACGCCTAAAATATCGGCGCCTGAGCCGCCATTATCGGGATCACCATCGCCATAAATCTCGGTAGATGATTGGATGGGGCTAAAAATATCGGCCTCAAAGCCATCTTCCCAGTGATCGTAATAAAATACTTGGTTATCGGTGGTAGCCACTACCGTTACTACAGATCGCATCTGGTTGCTGGTAATATTGCTGCCGGTATCTATGTAATCAAACATATCATAGATTTGCTCTTCATTGCCCAGCACGTAATATTCTTGAAAGCCTGCCGGAAGCGCCCGGGCCGGCGTTGCCGGCCAAAAGAGGAACGAAATGAACATTCCTAACCATAACCAGCTAAAAATGTGGCGCAGATTGAAACCGGGGCTGCGCTTTGGCCGCCTTAAACAATGGGTTCTGCTTTTTACCAGGTCAATTACGATTTGTTTGAACATAAGTTTACCCTCGCAACAATATCGCCCCATTTACCTGCCATCAATTGCCGTTTGGTGAAAGTAGCTGAGGCCACAATAAAGATTTTTTCCCAGTTTGCAGCTTTAGTTATGCCCCCAGGATACCATATTTTGGGGTAGCATGACCCTAACGGTTTATAAAGATTTTGGGCTGAGGTTAAAGAAAAATATAGGAAAAAAGTAAGGGGTTTATTACAAAATATTACGGTTTTTACGCGATGGGGTTATATTTTGTTTTTACTGAACCGGGTGAATAAAAACTTATCGTTCGATCACTTCAACGCCGGGGGGGACTTTGCAGATGAGAGGCAGGGTGAAGGTAAAAGCGGAGCCTTTACCCAACTCGCTTTCAAAGGTAAGCTCGCCGCCATGAGACTCAATGATGTTTTTGGTGATGGATAAACCCAGGCCGGTGCCCGGTTCATCGCGGATATTTTGGTCGGCGGCGCGGAAGAAGTTGGTAAAAAGTTGGGCCTGGTCTTCTTCAGAAATACCGTAGCCCGTATCCTTAACGGTGACAGCCAGGCCCTCCCCTGCTTCGTTGGGGTAAGGTTGGGCCGTAATACTGATCTGACCGCCGGTGGGGGTATATTTGTAGGCATTACTGACCAGGTTGGTGACAATCTGCACCATCCGGTTGTAATCGGCCCGTAATTCGGGCAGGTTGTCGGGCATGTCCAGGATAAGATGTTGCTTCTTTTTGTCAATTTGCGTTTGCACGGCCTCGATCACTTCGTTGATGACGTCCCGCATTTGCACGTCGGTAATTTCCAGCCGAATCCGGCCCGCCTCGATCCGGCTGACATCCAACAGATCGTTCACCAGCCGGGCCATCCGGTCCACGCTATTGATAATAACTTGCAAAAATTCGTTGTGCTGCTCCGATAGCGTGCCGCCCGCCCCCATTTGCATGAGTTTGGTGTAGCCTTTAATACTGGTCATAGGAATTTTTAGCTCGTGCGAGGCAATGTTCATAAATTCTGTTTTGGCGTCGTTGGCTTCTTTGACCTGCTCAAACAGGCGGGCGTTGTCAATAGCAATAGCCGCGTGGCTGGCCAGCAATTTAACAAAGGCCACGTCTTCACTGGTAAAGTAATCAGGGTCCGTGCTCTCCAGGTCAATAATGCCAATCACTCTGTCCTCGCGCAGCACGGGCACCACCAATAAAGAGCGCGTGCGATGGTTTTTGGGCACGTAGTTTTCGGCTTCGGTAATGTCGTTGATCCAGGCAATTTCGCCGGTGCGGGCTACGCGGCCCATAACGCCCCGGCTCAAGGGCCAGGGGTCTTTTTTGTAGCGGCCCATTTCCATCGGCATACCATGCTGAGCCAGCAAGTATATCCCCGGTTCATCGTCATTTCTCACCACGCCCATCAGGCCCATGGAAACGCCCAGGGAATCCATTAAGTGGGTCAGAGAGATATCCAGCACCACGTCCAGATCAAGCGAGGTTTGCAGGGATTGATCAAACATCTGCAAAGTTTGCAGTTCCTGAATGCGCTCCGCCAGGGCCTCATCGGTGCGGGTAAAAATTTGGGCGTTTTCAATTACAATGGCCGCCTGCGCGCCAAAGGCCATCAACAGGTTGGATTCGTCCTCGTTAAACACAGAGCCATCCAGTTTGTTGATCACCTCAATCACCCCCACTACCTGCTCGTGGGCCATCATGGGCACGCAGAGAATATCTTTTGTTTTGAATTCAGTGGCTTCGTCAAAGGCAACATTGAAGCGGGGGTCGGCCATAACATCATTAACAATGAGCGGCGCGCCGGTTTGGGCCACCGTGCCCACAATGCCCTTGCCTATTGGGGTTTTCAGGCCAAGCAGGTCCTTTCCGGTTGGCCCCAAAACCACCTCAAAGGTCAATTCTTGGCCCCGGGGGTCTACCAGCAGCAAAGAGCCGGCTTCGGCGTGGAGAATTTCAACGGCGCGATTCATCACTTGTTGCAGGGCCTGGTCAAGATTAAGGGTGGAACTCATGGCTACGCTGACTTCGCCCAACGTAGCCAATTGGCTGGCCCGGTCTTGGGCCTGTTTTAAGAAGCGTGATTTCTCCAGGGCAATGGCCGCCTGGGTGGCAAAAAATTCCATCAGCCAAACGTCGTCTTGGCTAAAGCGCAAGCCCCTGGGCCGGTGCACCAATTGCAAAACGCCCCGCACTTTGCCGGCCCAACGCAAGGGCACCCCCAGAACCGGGCCAAATTTGGCCGCTTGAAATTGGGTGGAGTGGCCGGAGAAACTGTGGTAATGGTCTATTGTCACCGGCTCGCCCAGCATCACTACCCGGCCGGCTACATCTTCACCTGCTTTGAGGGTGTAATGGGTATAATCTTTATCCAGGTTATAACTGACCACCACTTTGAGCGTTGCCCCATCCGGCTCCAACAGAAACACCATCCCGCCTTCGGCATTCAATAGATGAGTGGCCCGTTCAACAACGGAAGTAAGCAAACTGTCGGGTTCTACTTCGGCCTGGATGTCGGCAGAGATTTTTTGTAGGGCCTCTAATTCTGCGGCCCGTTGATTGGCTTCTTCCAGAAGTTGGGCGTTTTCCAGGGCAATGGTGGTTTGATTGGCCAGGGTGGCTAAAAAAACCAGATCGCTGCTTAAATAAGGCCGGCCAGATTTTTCAAAACCCAGCGCCAGCCAACCCAGGAGATATTTGGACCCTAACAGGGGAACGCACAGGGCAATATCGAGCATGTTGAGCCGGGCCAATTCCTCACGGGAGATGTCGGCATTGGCCGGGGTAGCGCCGCCGGGCGTGAGTTGCAAAATATTGTTGGTATCGGCCAGCCATTGGGCCAGTTCATCGCTCAGGCCAAAACGCACTTCAACGGAGCCGCTTTTGTCATCTGGCTGGGCGCGGATGACAAAAGCGCCCTGCGTGGAATCTCTTAAAAAAACAAGGGCATGCGCCGGATTTAAGGCTTCTTTGGCTTGTTTGACCAGCAAATCCAAAACCCGGTCGGTATTTAAGGGGGCGCCAATGAGCTGCCGGCCATAGTGTTGTAACATTTCTCTGGAATCAAAGGTTTCGCGCAGGAACAAACGATTGACCATTGATTGCAGTTTGTCTCGGATTGGCTCCAGGAAAATGACCAGCAGCAAAACAAACATCGCCAAAATAATGGGGCTTTGGTAGAGGTTTGTATCTTGCAGCAGAATGCCCACAAAACTGACCGTTAAAAAATAGCCGATGGTAACCACCAGCGTCAGCAGGGCGTATACCACTCCCCGGCTAAAAACAATATCCAGATCAAGCAAACGGTAACGCAGCGTGGCATAAACCACGCTCACCGGAAAAACAATAAAGGGCGTGTACACAATGGTAAAGATGGGGGCAGAGAATGGCGCATCAAAGCCCAGCGCGTTAACAATGGCCCAAATGGCAATTGGGCCAAACGAAATCACACTGCCCACCAGGATGATGGTGGTTTGCTGCCGGGTGAGGGCAGAGAGGGTGGACAGGCGAGCGTCAAAAAGCAAGATAAAAAATAGAATTACCGTTAGCCCGATAAAACTAAAATCCCACAGCCTAAGACTCAAATAAAGCCGAGGATTGGCGGCAAAGTAAAAGCTATACAAATTGATACCGCCCAAAATCAGGGCAATGAGATAGGGCATAACCCGCAACCAGGGCCTGCGCCGGGCCAGGCGCGTTTCTTTGGGAAACACAAAAGCCAGGTGCAACAAGCTGGCCCCGGACAGGGGTAAAACAAAGGCCCAAAGCCAGCTCAGAAAATTGAACGTGTAGAGGTCAAATAGCCCCCCGGTGAACATTGAAACAAAAACACAAAAAGTGACAAAGGTTTCCCCCACCCGCTCGCCGCCACCCAGGCGGTAGGCCAGCACGCCCAGGAGCAGATACACCAGGCCAATGCCGTAGGGCAACCAGAAAAAGATAACAAAATCTTTCAAAGAAAATGGGGTCAGGAAAACAGATAAGGTGTCGGCGGTATTGGCCGGCGCAGACTCTCGCGCCAGGTGCAGGGTAACAGTTTGACTGACCTGTTTTTGCCGCAGAAGATAGTTGAGGCTGCGGTTTGAGGAAACCGGCCGGTCATCAACGCTTAACAAAACATCGGCGGCTTGCAGGCCCAGTTTACGGGCGTTCCAATCTGGATTGTATGCGTCTGCGGCCACCAGTTGGGGATAAAAAAACGCGCCTAAAAACGGCTGTTGCGTCCAGTTGAAGGCAAAAATGGGGGCCAAGATATTGAAGATAATGGCCATAGAAATGAGCAACAGGACGGGTATTTTGGTGGATTTTTGGAGCAACTCATTTCTGGGAGAGCCGGTCACTGTTTTCATATATAGACCATGTGCTGCTGGTAAATTACGCGCCTGGGTGCCGAACAGGATTCAGAAAGAAGCATAATCCCTGCCAATCATTCATCCTGAGAATATCTTGCTGAGTTTTGAACATACGGG
Organism: Anaerolineae bacterium; assembly: GCA_016931895.1. Classification (NCBI taxonomy): domain Bacteria; kingdom Bacillati; phylum Chloroflexota; class Anaerolineae; species Anaerolineae bacterium. The sequence continues at coordinate 12,735 of JAFGDY010000158.1, read as the reverse complement.
CATGTTCAGAGGATTATAAAATCAGTTTAACATGGCCCTGGCGGCAAGTCAAGGCGGTTTATTGGTACTTTTTTGGGGTAATTGGCTTGTTTTGGAAATAAAATCTGAACAAACCCTTAGTAAAGAAACAGGGGTTTTTGGCTCACGTGGCGCACTTTAGGCCGATAGGCATTAATATCATATAACTCATCCACATCTACTCGCTTGACGCCCTGAGAAAGAATATTGGCCGGTACGTCGGTATATTTGCCTTCGCGCAGGGCCACCATCCGGCCAAACTTTTTTTGGGCAATCAAATCCATCACCATGTTGGCAAAGTTAAAACCAACCATCAAGTCAACCGAGTCTGGGGTGCCGGAACGCATTAAATAGGCTACCTGTTGGTAAATAATGTTTTCGCCCGTGAGTTTTTTCAACAAGTCGCCCGTAATTGCGCCAATGCCGCCCAGTTTTTTATGGCCGTAGGCGTCTTCTGCGCCCCGCTCCAGAATATTGCCGTCAATCAACGAGGCCCCCTCGGAGATGGTCATCAGAGCATAATTACTGGGGTTGTTGTTTTTGTCTTGCTTGAGTAATTGAGCCAATTTTTCCGGGTCAAAGGGCACTTCGGAAATGATGGCCCGGTCTACATCGGCCAGGTAAGCGGAGATGAGGGAGGTCTCGCCGGAGTTGCGGCCAAAAAGCTCAATAATGCCAATACGCTCATGTGAGCCAACACTGGTGCGCAAATTATGGATAAAATTCACGCTGCGGGTGACGGCAGTGGAGAAACCAATACAATAATCCGTGCCGTGCACATCGTTGTCCATAGTTTTAGGCACGGCCACAATAGGAAAGCCTTCGGTATGGAGACGATGGCCATAGCTCAAGGTATCGTCCCCGCCAATGGGAATTAACACATCAACACCCAGGTGTTCCAGGTTTTTGAGAACGTGCGGGGTAAAATCCAGACACTCTCTGGATTCAGGGTTCCAGCCGGGTTTGCGCAGAAATTCCGGGATGCTGCCCGCCTTGACTTTGGCGGGGTTGGTGCGAGAGGTGTGCAAAAAAGTGCCGCCGGTGCGGTCTACGGTGCGCACGGTTTGTTTATCCAGCGGCAACAGCCACGTTTTGGCGCCGGCATCGTCATTTTTGTTGAAGTTGAGCAAGCCGCGCCAGCCACGGCGGATGCCCAAAATGGTGTGGCCTTCTTCAACGGCGCGATTGACCACCGCCTTGATGCAGGGATTCAGGCCCGGCACATCGCCGCCGCCGGTTAATATACCGATCTTCATTGAGGTAACTCCTTTGTGCAGAAACTATGTATCTTTAATTAAAAAAGGGGCCTGAATCAAGCCCCTGGTTCATCACGTGCCGGTAATCCTCCCGCCTCCTGCGGTTCATTTTCCAACTTACTATTTTTTTGTCGTCAGGCAGTATAGGTTAACCTCAAGAATCTGTCAATAATTTATTCTGTCCGCACCGTGCCAGCGCCCAAGAGTTGCACCAATTGTTGGCGCAAATGGGCGCTGTCTTTGGTGGTTTGGTTGGGAAAATCAACCTGGATTTTTTTGTCGCCGCAAGGGATGTAAAGGCTGAAAAGGTCTGCGCCGGTATGTTGGGTAAGCAGGGTGTAGACGGTTTTCAGCCGGTGTTTATCCTGACTCAAATTGCCGGTGCGGGGAATCAGGACTTTAAGATGGGTTGCTTGGGCCGGCGCGCTTTCTACCTGAACCGTTTGATAAGGGCCGTTCACCTCGGCCAGTTTGGCCTGGCCCGGTTGGGGCGGCCCGCCGTTGATTTTAGGCTGAACAGGCGGGGCAGACGTTTCACCGGCAGCGTAATAACTGGTCAGTTCATTAGAAATCGTATCGGCCAGAATTTTCAAGTTGCCGTTTTGGGCGTCTACTTTGCCCTGCACCATAATCAAATTGCCGCTGACCAGCAAGGCTTTGTGGGCCGCATACACTCTGGGAAAAACCACCACTTCCCGTGAGGTTTGGATGTCTTCAATTTCAACAAAGGCCATGGGATCGCCTTTTTTGGTGTGGTGCTGGCGGATAAAACTGATCATGCCTACCACCGTCACCGGCTGGCCGTGCATGGCCTCATCCAATTCGCCCAACATGGTGGCTTTGCTGGCTTTGATGGCCGCCAAATATTTTTGCATAGGGTGTTCAGATAAATAGGTTCCGGCCAACTCTTTTTCCCAGCGCAAAATTTCTTTTTGGCTAATTGTCTCCACTTCAGGGGGAGGATAGAGAATAGAGCCGGTGCGCGGCGCTTCAAAACCGCCCAGGTCGAACATGCTCAATTGGCCGGCATCGGACGCTTTGTGGGTGGAACTGGACAGGTTGATCATCCGGTCAATGATGGCTAACAGAACCGGGCGCGAAGCAAAGTGGCCCGGCAGCGCGCCCACTTTGATCAAACATTCCAGAGCGCGGCGGCCTACCTGGCGCAGGTCAACCCGGCTGCAAAAATCGTCAAGATCGGTAAACGCTCCACCCTCGTTCCGGGCGTTCAGGATAGCCTCAATAGGGCCTTCGCCCACGTTTTTAATAGCGCCCAGGCCAAACCGAATGGCCGGCGGCTGATTGGCCCGGTCTTCAATGACAAATTCAATGAAGCTGGAATTGATGTCCGGCGGCAGCACTTCCAGGCCCATTGTTTTACATTCGCCCACCAGCATGCCAATTTTTTCGGTATTATGGCGCTCAACCGTGAGCAGGGCGGTCATATATTCAATGGGGAAATGGGCCTTAAGGTAAGCGGTTTGGCAAGTGACCAGGGCGTAATCGGCGGCGTGAGCCTTGTTGAAGCCGTAGCGGGCAAAAAACTCAATGTCGCCGTAAATAGCCTCGGCCACGGGTTTGGCAATGCCATTGCCAACCGCGCCTTTAATAAACTTGGCCCGGTGTTCGTCAATTTTTGCCTTGATTTTTTTGCCAACCGCTTTGCGGATATGGTCGGCGTCGCCGGGCGCGTAACCGGCCAACTGCGAGGCAACCTGGATGATTTGCTCCTGATACACAATGATGCCGTACGTGTCGCCCAGAATCTGTTCCAATTGGGGATGTTTGTATTCAACGTTCTCCTGGCCGTGCATGCGGTTGATGTAGGTGGGGATATATTCCATAGGGCCGGGACGGAAGAGGGAAATGGCGGCCACAATGTGTTCAAATTTGGTGGGTTTCATATCGGTGAGCACGCGGCGCATGCCGCCGCCTTCCACCTGGAATACGCCGGTTACGTTGCCGCCGGCCAAAAGCTCAAAAGCTTTTTCCGGAGGGGGGAAATCGGGCAGGTCTTTAAAGGCTTCGGGCTGATCCATAGGGATGTTTTCCAGGTTGAATTCCAGGCCGTGCCGGGCTTTGATCAATTCGGCGGCTTTCCGCATGATGGTCAGGGTAGAGAGGCCCAGAAAGTCAACTTTGAGCAGGCCAATGGAATTGCACACCGGAAACTCAAACTGGGTCATGGATTTGGTGATCACCGAGCCTTGCGGCCGCATAACGGGCACGTACTCGGTGAGCGGTTTGTCGGTAATAATAACCGCGGCGGCATGCACCGATGCGTGCCGGGCCACTCCCTCCAGGCTGCGGGCCGCATCAATCAACTCCCGCACGTAGTCCACGTTGTCGTATTGGCCTTTAAGTTCCGGGGAGAAAAATTCGTGGTCGGGGTCCAGGGTGGTATCAATGGTGGCCGGTTTGCCGGGAATGGCGCTGATCTGTTTGGCCAGCACGTCCACTTCGCTCAAGGGCACGTCCATCGCCCGGCCCACATCGCGGATGGCGGCCCGGGCCTTCATCCGGCCAAAGGCCACAATCTGGGCCACCCGGTCGTCGCCGTAACGGTCAATAACGTAGCGGATGATTTCTTCGCGCTGGTCGTCAGGATAATCCAGGTCAAAATCAGGCATCTCAATGCGGCCGGGGTTCAAAAACCGCTCAAAAATGAGGTTGTGTCTGAGCGGGTCAATCAGGGTAATGCCGGTGGCGTAGGCCACAATAGAACCCGCGCCGGAGCCGCGTACGTTCCACCAAATGTTCCGACGGCGGGCGTACTGGCACAGGTCCCACACAATCAGGTAGTAAACGTCAAATCCCATGCCGTGGATGATGTTCAATTCGTGTTCTTTGCGGGCCTGGATTTCGGGGGCGTTGGCTCGCTCGCCATAACGCTGTTTGAGGCCCTCGTCGGTGAGGTGGCGGAGAAAGGTTTGGTAGGTGTGGCCGGCGGGCATAATGCCGGCGGGCAGGTTGGGCAAATGGTAGTTGTCGTCTTCCAAATCAACGGCGCACATCTGGGCGATTTTAAGGGAATTGGTGAAGGCGCTCTCCGGCAAATCGGCCAGGGGCCGGAAAACGGCCTTCATCTCGTCCAGGCTTTTCAGGTAATAACTATCATCCGTCATGCGCATCCGGTTGGGCTGTTTGACCAGCGCGGAGGTTTGCACGCAAAGCAAGGTGTCGTGGGCTTTGGCTTCGGCGGCAGTTACATAATGCACATCGTTGGTCACCAGCAGATCAATATTATGCTTTTTGGACCAATCAAAAAGAGTGTGGTTAATGCGGGTCAGTTCCGGGATGCTGTGTTCCTGCAACTCAATAAAAAAACGGTCGCGGCCAAACACGTCCAGGTACCAGTGCAAACGTTCCAGGGCTTTTTCTTCCTGGGGCGGGCGACCCTCGGCGCTGTTCAGCAGCCAGGGAATCTCCGCCGCCATGCAGCCGGTGGTGCAGACAAGGCCGTCGGCATGGGCGGCCAGGTAATCGGCGTCAATCCGGGGGCGATAGTAGTAGCCTTCCAGTTGGGCGTCGCTGCAAAGTTTGAGCAGGTTTTTGTAGCCAGCCGTATTGTGGGCCAGCAGCAGCAGGTGATGGCGGGTTTTGTCCAGGTTGGGGTCGCGGCCGGCCATAGGGCGGCCGTGCATGGTGAGATAAGCTTCCACGCCGATAATGGGTTTGACGCCATGTTTTTTGCAATTGCGCGAAAACTCAATGACGCCGTGCATAACGCCGTGGTCGGTGAGGGCTAGGGCGGGTTGGCCCAGCCGGGCCGCTTCTTTGGCCAGGTCGGCAGTGCGGCCCAGGCCATCCAGCAAGGAATATTCGCTATGAACGTGGAGATGGACAAAATCTGACATACGCGCCTTGAGTTTATGGTGAAAGGTGAAACCTAAAAAATACCGACATAATATGGCGTATTGCGTATTCCGTATCCAAAAGCGTTAGGCAATACGCCATACATTTTGCCCAATTATAGAACCAAAATATTTATGCTTTAAGCCCAACACCCCAAAATGTAGAGGTTATATAAAAATGTACCCCACATATTGTGGTAAAGCCCGACAAAATAATAGAACAAATGTTTTAGAGGGTTATTTTTTATTATACCACAATTTTGCGGATTTGGGGGACGGTTGACCCGATTATGGCCTTACTTTGGCAGAATTTTAAGGTGGCGAACCGCTTTGACTTTGGAAAGAACTTAGCCCAACATTTCGCAAATTCGTTCCGGGTTTTACCCAGGGTAGATGAAGGCATTGCCTTCATCTACCCGTTTGCATCTGTGTTTTGGCATAAAAAAGTCTTATGTCAAAATCTCGTTTTCAAACCTTATGCGGAAAAATCAACTTGACATAGTATAAAAAGCACAGTAGACTATAAGGTGTAAAAATATTATGGTAAGTCTATGGTCGTTAGAAAAAAGAAGGCCGCTTCCGGCCCCACCCAATTGCAAATAACCGTTGAACAAATCATGGCCCGGCTGCATCCCTACCGGCAAGAGATCATTGGCAGCCTGCTTTTGTTGTTGAGCGCCATTACCCTGCTCAGCCTTCTTTCATTGACCGGCGGCGCGCTCAGCGAATGGTGGGCCGCTCTTTTTAGCCAACTGTTTGGCTGGGGGGCCATTCCGGCCACCATTTTGCTTGGCGTTTTGGGCGGCCTGCTGGCCTTTGGCCGGCTGCGGGACGAGGCCCAACCCCTGCCGCTCGACATCATCATCGGCGGGGAAGTGCTGTTTGTGGTTGGCCTGGCGGGCGCCCACCTTGTGGCCGCCGGGGATAACGACCAGGCCTTGCGCCTGGCCCGTCATGGGGCCGGGGGCGGTTTTATTGGCTGGGGTGTCAGCATTTTTTTGCTTGATTTGATTGGCCGGCCGTTCACGGGCCTGGTGTTGCTGCTCGTGGGCCTGGCCGCCCTGGGTTTAGTTTTTCGGCTTACGGCCACCGATGCCGCCGGTTGGGCCGAACAGGCCAGTAGTTGGGCGCAGCGCCATTTGCACCAACTCCAGCCGGACGCCAATGAAACGGCTAAAGTTGAAACGGCTGAACCAACCGGCAAAAATCGCCAAAAACAAAAAAAGCCCTCCGAAAAAACCCGACCTCTCCAAAAGCCGGCCATGACGGCCAAACAGGCCCTGGCCGCCATGCCCCAAACGCGCTATCGCCTGCCACCCCTGGATCTGTTAGCCCCACCCACCAAAGACCCGACCCATAGCGCCAACGCCCGTTACCAGGCCCAGATCATCGAAGAGACCCTGCATGGTTTTGGCATCCCTTCGGAAGTGGCCGAAATCAACCGCGGCCCCACCGTAACCCAATTTGGGCTTAAGTTGGGCACCCTGGAACGCAAACTGCCCGACGGCACCATTATGCCGCAGCGCGTCCGGGTTAACAAAGTGGTCTCCCTGTCTAATGACCTGGCCCTGGCTCTGTCTGCGGCCCCCATTCGCATTGAAGCGCCGGTGCCGGGCCGCCCCCTGGTGGGCATTGAAGTGCCCAACAGCGAAAAAACAATGGTCTCCCTGCGGGGGGTGCTGGAAGACGACAGTTTCAAACAGGGGAAAGGCGCGCTGCGGGTGGCCCTGGGCAAAGGGGTATCCGGGCAGGCCGTATCAGCCCCGCTGGCCGAAATGCCGCACCTGCTGATTGCCGGCGCCACGGGGTCGGGCAAATCGGTGTGTATCAACGCCATGATTTGCACCTTGCTGATGACCCACCCCCCGGAACAACTCCGCTTTTTATTGGTTGACCCCAAAATGGTGGAATTGACCAGTTACAACGGCATTCCCCACCTGCTTGCGCCCGTCGTCACCGATTTTGAGCACGTGGTGGGCGCCCTGGCCTGGGTGACCCGCGAGATGGAACGCCGCTACAAATTATTTGCCGCTAATGGGGCGCGCGGCATCGGGGGCTATAACCGCAAGGCGGGTGTCAAAGGGGAACGGCTGCCTTACCTGGTAGTGGTTATTGACGAACTGGCCGATCTGATGATGCTGGCCCCGGACGAAGTGGAACGCCACATTTGCCGGATTGCCCAGATGGCCCGCGCCACCGGCATCCACCTGGTCATCGCCACCCAGCGGCCGTCCGTAGACGTAGTCACCGGCCTGATCAAGGCCAACTTCCCCACCCGCCTGGCCTTTGCCGTGACCAGCCAGATTGACTCGCGGGTGATTTTGGATAGTCCCGGCGCAGAGAAATTGTTGGGGCGGGGCGACATGCTCTACATGGCCACCGATTCCCCCAAATTGGCCCGCCTGCAAGGCTGCTTTGTGTCCGATGCCGAAATCCGCAACCTGGTCAAATATTGGCAAGCGGCCGGCGGTACGTCTAGCCAGGCCGTTGGCAGCCGGGGGCAGGTGGAAGAGACGCAGACCAAATTGCCGTGGGCCGATATTATGGCAGAAGCCAACAAAGACGACATGCTGGAAGAAGCCATCAAACTGGTGGTTGAGTCGGGCCGCGTTTCCACCAGCCTATTGCAGCGGCGATTGGGCATTGGCTATCCCCGCGCCTCGCGCCTGATAGACCAATTGGAAGAAGAGGGCGTCATCGGCCCGGCAGAGGGCAGCCGGCCCCGCGAGGTGTTGTGGCGCGACGAAAAAGATGAAGCAGATTATGCTGAGTTTGAGAAAGACGTGGCGGGCGAGGCCTAAGGCTCACTCCCGGCGGTAGTTTTGTAAAGCAACCACCAGCCGGTCAATATCCTCTTTGGTATTATAAAACCCCGTAGAGATCCGCAGCGCGTAAGGATGCCGGATAAAGCGCAAGATTATCCCTTCCTGAGCCAGTTTCACCATCATTTTGGCCGGGTCCAACCCGGCTACATTAAACGTTACCAGCCCGGCCTGGGGGCCGGGCGGGGTCAAGTCGGTTACGCCAGGCAACGTACTCAGGGCAGTGCGGGCATAATCGGCCATAAGCTCAATGCGGGCGTAAATCCAATCCCAGCCAACGGTTTCCTCCAGCCAGGTCAAATTGGCCAGCATGCCTTTAATCCCCGGTCTGTAAATTGTGCCCACCTCATACCGCCGCGCCGAATCTCGCGCAGGCAAAAAATACCCGGTAAAATCGTAACTGTTCACGTCCTCCAGCGTTGAGAACCCCACAAACGTTGGCGCCACCAAACACAGCCGGTCTTGGCGGACATACAAAACGCCCGTTCCTTCCGGGCCGCAGAGCCACTTTTGGCCAGGCAGGGCGTAAAAGTCAACGCCGCTGGCAGGCAAATCCAGGGGAATGGCCCCCGCCGACTGCGCCCCATCCACCAGCACCAAAATATTACGCCGGTGGGCCAGCGCCACAATATCGTTCAGGGGCAGGCGCGCGCCCGTATTCCATAAAACGTGGGAAATCACCAACAAACGAGTACGGGGCGTAATAGCAGCCCCTAACTGCGCCAACACTTCGTCTGGAGTAATGTCAATCACTTTGACCCCCACCCCATGCCGCTGCTTGAGCGCGTACACCGGCAGCAAGCCACCCTCATGCTCCGAGGTGGTGGTGACAATTTCATCGCCCGGCTGCCAGCTCAAGCCGTGCGCCACAATGTTCATGCCCTCGGTGGTGTGGTGGGTGAGAGCAATTTCCGCCGGCCCGGCCTTGACCAAACGGGCGAACGCGGCCCGCAAATTGTTCATTGTCTCTCCCAAAAGTTTGAACCCGCCCAGCTCGGCTCGACCTTCGGCCAATTCAAGCGTGTTGGCCTGGTTCATGGCGTCTGTTGTGAGGGTGGCCAAAGGGCCGCACGTGCCGGTATTTAAATAAACCTTGTTTTGCGCGGCAGGCATCATTTGGCGAATTTGGGCGATCTTTTCAGTGTCGGTGGTCATTTTTCATATCTCCTTGTCAAGATACCCGGGGGATGCGGGCCAGCAATTCGCTGACCACTTCATAGTTGATTGTGCCCAGATTTTCGGCCACTTCCTCGGCGGTGATGATTTCGCCGCCCTGCCGGCCAATGAGCACCACTTCGTCCCCCTGGCGCACGTTGGGGATGTGGGTCACGTTGATGGCGGCCTGGTCCATGCTCACCCGGCCCACTAACGGCGCGCGCCGGCCTTTCACCAACACCTCTTTCCAGGTGCGGGGGGCGCGACGGAAACCGTCGGCGTAACCGACCGGAATGATGGCGATGGTTTCTTCACCCGTGGTGCGATAGGTGGCCCCGTAGCCGATGGGGCTATCAGGGGGCAGAGTTTTGACCTGCCCCACGGTGCTTTTAAAGGTAAGCGCGGGCCAAAATCCTGGGGGCAGCGGTGTGTCCGCCGAAGGCGGCAAACCGTACAGGCCAATGCCGGGCCGCACCATATCAAAACGGGCTTCAGGTAAATTGACCAGGCCGGCCGTATTGGCCGCGTGAACCAGCGGGGGGCGCAATTTGGCTTCCTCCAATTGCCGCAACAACACCTGGAAACGCCGGACCTGCTCGCGGGCGTAACTCAGGTCGGCTTCGTCGGCGGTGGCCAGGTGCGTGTACATCCCCTCGATGCGCAGGCCGGGCAAGTCAATGGTTTTCAAAAAAGGCAACACCTCGTGGGACAGCAGGCCCAGGCGCCCCATGCCGGAATCAACCTTAACGTGCACGTAAGCGGTCTGGTTAAGGTCGGCGGCGGCGCGGCTAAAGGCCTGGGCCAATTCCTGGTTAAAAATAGTGGCTCGCACATTGTGCAGAATGGCCTCGTGGGCCTGCCAGGCCGGCATATAACTCATCACCAGAATGGGAATATCAAGCCCGGCCCGCCGCAGGGTAATGGCTTCGCCCAGGGTGGCCACCCCAATCCAGGCGATGCCGTTGTTTAAGGCGGTCCGGGCCACTTTGACCATGCCGTGGCCGTAGGCGTCGGCCTTGAGCACAGCCATGATTTTGGCCGGGGTCGCTATTTGCGCCAGCAAGCGCACATTGTTGGCGATGGCTTCCAGGTTTACCTCAACCCAGGTGGGCCGGGCCGGTTGGTGGGGCCGCACCTGGGCCCAGGCGGCGCCCTGCCGGACCAACTGCCAGCGGTCGCGCTGCGGCTCGGCCAATAATTTTTGCACCACTCCTTCCATTCTTACCCCGGCCCCGCCTTTCACCAACACCACCGTATCGGGAGACAACATATCCTCAACGGCAGCGTCGGCGTCGGCGCCGGTAAAAGTAACGTGGACCGCGTGAATACCCATCCCCTCGCCGCGGGCGGCAGCGGCAATATCCTGGGCCGCTTCGCCTTTGGTCACCAGGCGTTCAACGCGAGTGGCGGCATAACGGCCAATTTGCCGGTGCGCCTGCCGCTCAATGTCGCCCAAATCGGGCATGTCGCCCAGGATGGCTACTTTGTGCGCGCCGGGCAACTCGACCAGGGTATCCAGGGCGGCCATGGTGGCCTCGGGACTGGCGTTGAAGGTGTCGTCTACAATGAGCGAGCCTTTTTTACCGGGCAGGGGATTCATCCGGCCCGGCACACGAGGCAGGTTTTGCAGAGCGGCCAGGGCCGTTTCCGGGGAAATGTCAAAAACCAGGCCGGTGGTTACGGCGGCCAGGGCCGTATAAATTTGGTGCCGGCCCAGCAGTGGGATGCGGCCAGGGTAAGAACGACCTTCGTAGTGCAGGGTAAAGGTTAAACCATCGCGCCGGAGCGACACGTCGGTGGCGTGCACATCGGCGCCGGAGGCAAGGCCAAAGGTGAGAATGCGGGCCTGGGTGCGCGGCACCATGCCGGCCACATGGGCGTTGTCGGCGTTGAGAATGGCCGAGCCATTGAAGGGCAGGGCCTCGATCAAACGGCCCTTTTCAGCGGCAATATTGTTCAACGTGCCCAGGTAGGCCAGGTGAGTGCGGTTGATGGTGGTGATCACGCCCACCTGGGGTTGAGTGATGCGGGCCAATTCGGCGATTTCGCCAAAACTATCGCAAGCCATTTCCAGCACGGCCACCTCGTGCTCGGGGCCAAGTTCGCCCAGCGAGATGGATAGCCCATAGCGACCATTGTAACTGCCAATATTTTTGAACACGCGGTATCGCTTTTGTAATACGGCGGCAATGGCTTCTTTGGTGGTGGTTTTGCCACTGGAGCCGGTTACACCCACCACACGGGGGCGATATTTGCGCAGAATGTAAGCGGCGTAGTCGGTCAGAGCCTGTTGAATGTCGGGCACTACAATGGTGGTGGCTTCGTCACGATTGTCGGGCACGGCCCGGGGGTCTTCGCACACAATGCCGGCCGCTCCTCCCTGTAGGGCATCGCCGATAAAGTCGTGCCCATCGCCGGTTGTGGTTTTGACGGCCAAAAAAAGTTGGCCCGGCTCGAGCTGGCGCGAGTCAAAGGCAAAGCTGCTGAATTCGGTGGCGCCGGCAGCGCCGCGCAGCGTTCCCTTGGTGGCCGCAAGCACATCATCAAGGTAAATCATAAGGCAATCATTCTCCTGCTACGAGTAAAATTTGCCAAAATTAGGAAGGAGGAAATAAGTTATCCCTAATCCCCAAGTTCTGGAAATTGTACCACATTATCCAAGAGAATGACCAATGAACCCCCTTTATAATTGACAATTATCCGTTATCAATTCACAATGCAGCATTATCACCATTATGAAACAGGGAGTATCATTGTGAGCAAAGCCATCACCCTTGCGCCGATCGGCGTGGTCAAAAGTCAATTCAAAAGCAATACCCCCCCCGAAGAAATGCGCGGGCAGCCGGCCCAAATTGTGATAACGCCGGAGTTTGAGCCGGGTTTAATGGGCCTGGCCGCGGGGATAGACATTTTGGTTCTGTTTTATTTTCACTCAATCCGGCCGGAAGAGGTAGCCCTGCAATTACACCCGCGCCACAATCTCGAAAACCCTTTGAGGGGCGTTTTTGCCACCCGCAGCCAGTTTCGGCCTAACCCCATTGGGGCTTCGGTGGTTGGTATTAAAACTATTGAGAATAACGTCATCACCGTGCTTGGTCTAGACGCCTTGGATGGAACGCCGGTGCTGGATATAAAACCTTATGCGTCTTACTTTGACGTTGACCTGCCTCACCAGCAATTGGAGGTGAGAGAAACGCAGAGTATTGAGGAAACACGCCAGGCCATTGATCTGATTGACGCCGAGATCATTCGTCTGCTGGGCAACCGGGCCGGGTTTGTGCGGCAGATTGTCAACTTCAAAAAGAATGCCGAGGAGATCCGCGCCCCGGCCCGCTACGCCGAGGTGATGCGCCGCCGCCGCGAATTGGCCCAGGCCGCCGGCCTTAATCCAGATGTAGTGGAAGGGATGTATAAACTTTTGGTGGACAATTTTATTGAGGAAGAGATGAAGATCTTACGGCAAAAGGAAATAGGCGATCTTAAATTGACGGGGCAAACCGATTGAGGTATAATGCCCGCTGAACTTGCGCTAAAAAATTGGCTCGCGCCGAAGTGGCGGAACTGGCAGACGCGCTACGTTCAGGGCGTAGTGAGGGTAGCCTCGTGTGGGTTCGAGTCCCACCTTCGGCA
>JAFGDY010000157.1 GCA_016931895.1 Anaerolineae bacterium | reverse complement strand
CCCAACCCCGAACGGCTGGAACACATGGAACAACTGCGCGAGCGTTCGCTGCTGCGGGAGTTTCAGCAGTACGCTACCAACAAAGGCCGATTGAAGATCTTCCGCACCGAGGCCGTCCGCGCGGGTTTCAAACGCGCCTGGGCTAACAAAGATTACGGTCTCATTGTCGCCGTGGCCCGGCGCCTGCCGGAGTCGGTGTTGCAGGAGGACCCCGGTTTGTTGATGTATTACGATAACGCCCTCATGCGGGTGGAGAAGGAGCCGGAGCAGGCGCGGTTGTTGTAGATTATCCGCAGTAAAAGTGACCATTGGTTGCGCGATTTCGCAGATAAATTGTAGTGGTCAAGATGATATTAAACACCGCAGAGGCGCGGAGTTCGCAGAGTTTTGTTATTTTTCCTCTGCGTTCTCTGCGTCTCGGCGGTAAAAATTTCCCTCGCTTGTGTTCAACATGTTGTTGACCATTACAGATTTCGCAGATAAATCATTAAAAATCTGTGTCATCTGCGTAATCTGTGGACTATTCTCGAGGTTGTTGTAACGCATGCCCAACTGGCGTGATCACATCTTGCAACATTTCACCGAACCAACACACCGGCTCACATTGGTCGCTGATCCGGATAGTCTGCTGCTGGAAGAAAGACTACTGGCGACCATCCGGGCGCAGGGTTTTGATTTGTTGCCTTTTGATGATGTAGTAGCCTTTCGCTACACCTACGAGGCCAACTATCGCCGGCATTGGGATGACGAACAGTCAACCCCGCTGGTCGTTATCTTGCGTTTGCCGGAGGCTTCGCTGCAAACGCTGCCCTACGATTTGCTGCAAAGTGGTCGCCAACTCTGTTTCAGCCTGCCGGAACTGTTCCCCCGGCTGAGCTATCCGGTGGTGAAGACGTTGGAGCCGGCCCATCTCCAGTTGCTCTACGAGGCTTATCAGCATTACGACGGCCCGGAAATGGGCGATCAGGCCAGCAAAGCCTTTATTTTAAGACACGTCTTTAGCACCACGCCCGATGCGATCAACACTCAACTGGATTTGTTTAAGCTGCTCCTGGCCCGTCACTCGCACGGCAAATTGCCCCCCGCCTTCATTGATGATTTTTTGCAGGCCAAGCTGCGAGAAAAGCCCGTTCTGGCCCAATCACCGCTGTTGGGGCTGCTGCGCGACCCCGCCGAATTTTTTGCCTTTTTGCAGGCCGAGTGGGCCGCCTTTCTGGCTTCCACACAATCACCAGAGTTGTTGACCCGCGAAAACGGTGTAGCTTACATCGCCGAACCAACTGTCCTTGTCGCTCACCCTGAAATTCGGGGGTATCTGCACACCCTCTTTGTCGAAGGTAAACTCAAGTCCATTCCTCTGCCAACAGGCTGGCGGATCACCGATGAATGGGCCAAAATAGGCGTTATTACTCAATCGCCGGAGGTTGAAGAGGCGCAACGATTCGGTGAATTGTTGGAACAACTCAAAAACACCATCCCCGCAGCCGATGCCTCATACAAAGATTGGCTCCGCTTCGCCGCACTCTGGGCCGAATTGGTCATGCTTCGCCGGCAAACCCCCGATCATCTGACCGAGGCCCATCTCAGAGAATACGAAACATTGCATTTAACCATAGAGATGCAGTTTGCCGATTGGCTGTTGGGCCGTTATCATACCCTGCCCAATCAACCCTACCACAGCGGGCCTGTCATGGGCCACCATATTCCGGCTTACCTGGCCACTTGCCGGCGGCAGTCTCCTGAAAACGCTCGTATAGCCTTAATTGTGGTAGATGGATTGGCCTTGGACCAATGGCTCATTATCCGTGAGGTGTGGCAAGAACAGGCTCAACCCTGGGCTGTTCAAACCAACAGCCTATTTGCCTGGGCGCCCACGCTCACCTCCATTGCTCGTCAGGCAATTTTTGCCGGTCTCCCCCCCTACCTCTTTCCCGACTCGTGGCAAACCACCAACAAAGAGCGTAAACAGTGGCAGAGATTTTGGCAGCAACAGGGAGTCCCCCTGACGGCCATTGGATATGCCCGTAATTTGGGCACAACGCTCGCCCACCTATCGTCAGGCGGCCAGGGGGTATCCGATGGGGACATCCTGGAACTGGAAGTATTGAGGCTCATTGAAAATCCCCGGATGCAAATGGTTGGCCTGGTGATCAACGCCGTGGACAATATTATGCACGGGATGCAACTGGGCACTGCCGGAATGCACCAGCAACTCCGGCAGTGGCTCACCGATCACCAATATCTAACAAAGTTGGTGCGCAAATTGCTAAACGAAAATTTTACCATCTTTCTCACTGCTGACCACGGCAATGTGGCCGTGAAAGGTATTGGACGGCCCAAGGAGGGGGCGCTGGTGGAAACGCGCGGCCAGCGCGCCCGTATTTATACTGACCCGGCCTTTCTTGATATGGCCCGGCAGCAGAATCCAGAGGCCGTGGTGTGGCCCAATATTGGCTTACCGTCTGAGATAGGGGTTTTATTGGCCCCCAAATTGGATGCCTTTCTGGATGTCAATGTCCAGGCAGTATGCCACGGGGGCATTGCCCTTGAAGAAGTCATTGTGCCATTCATTCAAATCACCAAGAAAGAAGTGGTATGAACAAACAAACCATCGGCTTTGACCGCGAGCTCCGGTTATCCTGGCTTGATCTGACCGCCGGTCTGGCTCAGGAGGGGATTGATATCCAAAAAATTCGCCCGAGGCTACAAGACTTACTGGCCGACGAAGTGCCCGGTGCAGAAGCTTGCCGCAAGACTGTGACCTTACTAACCCGGCTTTGGGTTAGAGTGCCTGCCGAATATCAAATTCTGCAATCTGAGGCTTTGAATTTATTGGCGAACGTTTTACCCGAAGAACGATTATGGTTACATTGGGGAATGTCTATGCTGGCCTATCCATTCTTTTTCAAAGTTGCCAGCACTGTGGGACACTTGCTGAAACTGCAAGGAGAATTTGAGTCTACTCAGGTGCGCCAACGCATACGCGAAAGTTGGGGCCAACGAACTACGCTTGACCGGGCTATCAATCGTGTCATTCAAACTTATCTCATCTGGGATGTACTTCAACAGACAACAAAGCCGCGTGTTTATCAAGCTGTTCAGATTCGTCAGACGGAGAATAAAGCCCTTGCGATCTGGTTCATGGAAAGCATTATTCAGGGTATTCGCCAATCCAGTAACCAGAAGGATTGTCAAATACCCTTGACCGAATTGGTTCAATCCTTAGCTATATTCCCCTTTGATCTAACTCCTCATATTGTTACTCTTAGGAGATCCGACAATTTTCATATCAGTCATCAAGGTCTTGATATGGAGATGGTTTCATCGAAAAAATCCCCACCATCAGCTTATTAACAACCCATATTTTTACTCATCATTCAAAGTTCCCCACAATAGCGTCCTCATTGTTGGGATGGTTCAATTACTGACAAAAATAGGTTGACACTTTTAGTACCCTGAAAAATAAATAGGCTCAGTAGATCCAAAATGTTGTTTGGGGTGGGCATTTTAATGCCTAAAAAAACGCACTGAAGTGCGGATTGCCGGCCCAAATTTGGATCTACTGAGGCTGTAAGTCTGGTTGAGAGCAGAACAACTGGTCGAGGATTTGTCTCAGAGGAGGTGCATTCGGCACTCCGGCCCATTCCAGGGGCTGCTACCTGCCCTTGTCAAATGCCGCCCGCATGTTTACCACCTGTAGTCTTGGCAGGCTATACCGAGGCAATTCAACTCTTTTCGAGAGGAGGGATTAATTCTTTTCCAGGTCGTCTAAATCAAGTTCATTGATAAAATCTCGAAAGATAGAGAGTTGTTCTTCTTCTTCCTTCGAGAGAGGCGCTGTTTCGCCATCCGGCTGAACTTCTTCCAGAGCCGGCTCCGGGACAATGGAAGCCAGTTCCATTACTTCTTCGGCCACAAACAGCGGCGCATGGGCGCGCACCGCCAAAGCAATGGCATCGCTGGGACGGGCATCAATTTCCATGCTGTCACCATTGATGTCCATCACAATGCGAGCATAGAAAGTATCGTTCTTTAATTCGCTCACCATAATATGAGAGATAGAAGCGCCCATTTCGTCAATGATACTCTTCAATAAGTCATGGGTAAGGGGGCGGGCTACCTGAATCTCCTGCAACTGTACGGTGATAGCATCAGCCTCAAACGGGCCAATCCAGATAGGAAGATAACGTTCGGCATCTATTTCTTTCAAAACAACGACCCGGTGTTGTGACATCAAACTGACACGAATACTGTCTATTTTGACTTCGATCATTACGATCCTCCTGGTCATTCCTAAAGGGAATGATGGTTGGATTATACCATATCCCCCCCCGGCTTACAAGTGATTTGGTTTGTCAACAATTTAAATCCGGCGATAATTTAAGCTATGCGTTTTGGATCATTATTTTTGTTGACCCCGGTATTGCTCGGCCTCTTGCTTGGCCTCATCTTGGGGAAGAGAGCCGGTTGCGCTACAACCCAGCCGGTGTCGTTAGACCTGGCCCAAACGATTGCGCTTGAAGCCTGGCATTCCGAGCAGCACATTGTCTGGGAAATTGACTGGCCTGCCGCGCCGGTGGGCGGCCCGCTAACGGTGGAGGCCTGGCGAGCGGGCGGCAATTACCGGCTTGAGATTTTGGAAGCCGTGGCTCCGGCCCTGATTGGCGAAATCCTGGTTTTTAACGGCCAAACAGCCCGGCAATTCAACCGCTTTAGCCCGGAGCCGCCGCTCACGCTGGCCTCACCTCGCCTCTCGCCGGTGACGGATGCTTTTACCGTCATTGATCAGTTGCTCGCTACCCCGCCCCAAACCGCCGGGCAAACGTTTGGGCAGACTATTCACGGCCCAGCCCAAAAAATAACGCTATCATTTGTTAATAATGACCGCCTGATGCTTTGGCGTGATGAGGAAACGGGATTGCCTGGACAGGTGATATTTTTGGTGGAAGGAAAAAAGGGCGAGTTGAAGGCGCGAAGTTTTGAGCCGTTGTTTGACCCGCCCCAGGCCCTGTTTGAATAAAAATTAGGCATCGGTCAATTTTTAGCGGCTCTGTCTTAACCAAGCCGAAACGTCATCGCCACAATTGAGAGTGGCGGCAGGGGCACAGTAGCCTGTCCGGCGGCAACGTGCGCCTCGGTGAAGGGTTGGGCCTGGATTAAATGAGGTTGCTCAAAAGAGTTGGCGGCGCCGGCTGCCGGACCGGTCAGTAGTTCGGCGTTCAGCAAAGAAGCAATTTCTCCATCGGCCAGATTGATCTGAACCGTGGCTTCTTCTGCTAAACTGCGATTGGTGAGAAAAACGTTCAAGTATTCATTGTTCAGGATAGCGCTGGTATCAATGTAGGTTGCCTGGCCGTTGTTCCGGCTTTCATAGGTTGGCCCCTGCACCACCGGTTGCAGCGAAATGCCGGTTCGCCGTTTGGCGTACATCTCCAGCGGATAAAAGATGGATTGGATGAGCAGCTCGTCCCCCCTGGTGAGGATGGGCGCAATCACGTTGACAATCTGGGCCAGGTTGGCGATCTTCAATATATCGGCGTGGCGAATGAAGCTGTTCAAAAATCCGGCCACTACCAGCGCGTCTTCCAGATTGTAAACTTCTTCAATTAAGTGGGGAGCGAACTTGCCTTGGCCGTCCACATGCTCTTGGGTGCGGGCGCGATACCACACGTTCCATTCGTCAAAACACAGGTAAGCCCGTGTTTTGCTTCGGTTTTTACCCTGAACATAGCGGCAAACCGCATCCATCTCTGCAATTTGTTGGTCAATGCTGTTGGTAACGGCCAGGTAGTCAAGCGTGTCATTATCTTGGTTGCCCACGTAACGATGCAGGCTAACGTAATCGGCCCACTGGCCCAGATACTCTAACACCTGGCGATCCCATTCCATGTAAGTGGCCAGGTCCGGGCTGCACGAGCCACAGGCCACCAGTTCAATAGAGGGATCGGTGTCTTTCATCATTTTGGCCGCTTGTTGGGCGCGGATGGCGTACTGATCGGCGGGGACGTGGCCCAACTGCCAGGGGCCGTCCATCTCGTTGCCCAGACACCATAATTTGACTCCGTGCGGTTGTTCATTGCCGTTGGCTGCCCGCCGGTTGGCGTATTTAGTGCCAACGGGTGAGTTGCAATACTCCACCCAGTTGCGGGCCTCTTCCGGCGTGCCCGTGCCCAGGTTAACCGTGAGCATCGGTGTCCAGTTCATTTTCCGGCACAGGGTGATGTATTCGTCGGTACCCACCTGGTTAGGTTCAATACTTTGCCAGGCCAGGTCGCGGATGGTGGGGCGCTGCTCGCGGGGGCCAATGCCGTCGGCCCAGTGGTAGCCGGACACAAAATTGCCGCCGGGATAGCGCATCACCGTGTATTGCAAACGTTCCAGGGCGGCCAGTACATCGGTACGAAAACCGTGTTCATCGGCGTGGGCGCAATCTGGATCATACACGCCCTGATAAACGGCCCGGCCCATGTGCTCCAAAAAACCGCCAAAAATACGCGGGTCAACCGGGCCAATTTGAAAGTTAGGGTGTAGATGGATGGTTGTTTTCATTAAAGTATTCCCCGTTCAGAGAAATTATGTGTAGATAGTATTTTTGGATAGAAACAGGACATTGTCTTGTCTCTACATCTTTTTTTAGAATTGACCGGCCCAAAAGTTTGGCATCACCAGAATACCTTGCGCACCTGGCGTCAATTTTACCAGTGACCGGCGGATCTGCCAAAATACACGGACCTGGCGCAGTGATTTAAACTGAGGATTGTTTGTCTTGGTTTTATGTGCTACAATGTTCTCCCAGCCAGCCACTTTTGATCTTGAAAGGAAAGCATTGTGATTGCCATTATTGATTACAAGGCCGGCAACTTGACCAGCGTAAAATTGGCCTTTCAGGCGCTCAAGGTTGAGGCCGAAATTACCAATAATGCCGGCACTATTTTGGCTGCCGAACGGGTAGTTTTTCCGGGGGTTGGAGCTGCTGGCGCGGCTATGACTTATCTCAACCAAACCGGCCTGGCTAAAATCATCCAAACCAAAATTGGGCAAGGCAGCCCTTTTTTGGGGATTTGTTTTGGCATGCAGCTCTTATTTGAATTTTCCGAAGAGGATGGCGGCGTGCCCTGCCTGGCTGTTTTGGCGGGGCAAGTCAAACGGTTTAACCCCATCCATTCTAAATACAAAATTCCTCACATGGGGTGGAACAGCGTAACCCTCAAAAAGAGTCATCCGCTGCTGGCTGGAATTGAGAATGAAAGCGAGTTTTACTTTGTCCACAGCTATTATCCCCACTCGGCGGATGATACGCTGGTTTTTGGCCAAACCGATTATGCCGAAGCCAACTTTGCTTCTATTGTGGGGCGGGGCAACGTGCTGGCGACGCAATTCCACCCGGAAAAATCGGGGCGGATTGGTTTGAAACTGCTGGAAAACTTCAGTCGGTGGGACGGAGCATGCTGACCAAACGAATCATTCCCTGTTTAGACGTGCGCAACAAAAAAGTGACCAAAGGGGTCAAATTTCAAAACAATATTGATCTGGGCGATCCCATTGAAATGGCTGTGGCCTATAGCGACGGCGGCTGCGATGAATTGGTGTTTTACGATATCACCGCCTCAGCGGAGCGACGGCCCATTGATCTGGAGATGGTGGCCGAAGTGGCCCGCAACATTCGGATTCCCTTTGCCGTGGGTGGGGGCATTTCCACGCTGGATGATATGTACGCGGTGCTGCATGCCGGGGCCGAAAAAGTATCGGTCAATTCGCTGGCGGTGAAAAATCCGCAGCTCATTGCGGAAGGAGCGCGAGCATTTGGCAGCCAGAACATTGTGCTGGGTATGGACCCGGTCAAAACCGATGACCCTCAATTCCTCAGCGGCTACGAAATCACCATTCGCGGCTTCCGCGAGCGCACCGGCCTGGATGCGTTGGCATGGGCCAAAACAGCCGAGGATTTGGGCGTGGGGGAGATTGTGGTCAACTCCGTGGATGCCGACGGCACCCGCGACGGTTTTGAATTGCATTTGACGGCCATGATCTCGGAAAACATGAACATTCCCGTGGTCGCTTCCGGCGGCGGGGGCACGCCGCAGCATCTGGTTGATGTCTTTACAAAGGGTCAGGCCGACGCCGCTATCATTGCCAGCATGATTCACACCGGCGAATACACCATCGCCGCCATCAAACAAGATTTAATCAAGGCCGGCGTACCCATTCGCCAGAAGTGGTAAAGTTGAAAGTAGCCCTCAACGCCTGGTTTTGGCACAACCCTTCAGTCGGCAGCGGACAATACCTTAAATACCTGTTGCCCGCTTTGCTGGAGGCCGACGATAGTCTGGAAATCATCCTGGTTTCGCCCAAACCAATTGACACGCCATCAGAAACAAACCGGCTCAAATTTCATCACGCGCCCACGCCATTTCCCAACCAAACGTCCAATGTAGCCAAAGTGTGGTTTGAGCAGGTTACGTTTCCTCGTGCCTGCCAGAAGTTGGGGGTGGACGTGGCTCACGTCCCCTACTTTGGGTCGCCTCTTTTACCAACTGCGCCCACCGTGGTCACCATTCACGATCTCATCCCGATGGTGTTGCCTGAATATCGCGGCAGCGCGCTGGTGCGGCTCTATACCTCTTTGGTTGCCGCGGCCGCGCCACGCGCCAAGCTCATCCTGGCCGACTCTGAAGCCAGCAAGCGGGATATTTTGCAAACACTCGGCGTGCCCAACGAACAGGTGCGCGTAGTCTACCTGGCGCCCGCGCCGCAATTTCAACCCGCCCAAACCTGGCAGCAGATTGCAAACATCAAAAAGAAATACAATCTGCCGGAGAATTTTATTCTGAGCGGTATGTCTGGTTTTGATGTTCGCAAAAACATCAGCGCCCTGCTGCACGCCTACACCTGGGTCAGCGCCGCGCTGGGTGAGGCGTATCCCCTGGTTCTGGCCGGACGGCTGCCCCAAAAAGATACGCCCTTCTTCCCCGATCCCCGGTGGATGGCGCGTGCATTGGGGATTGAAGAATACATTATCACCCCCGGCTGGATTGCCGAGCAAGACCGGCCCCTGCTTTACGCGGCGGCCACCGTATTTATCTTCCCTTCTCGCTACGAGGGTTTTGGCCTGCCGGTGCTGGAAGCAATGGCCTGCGGCACGCCGGTGGTCACCACCACCGCGGCCTCCCTGCCCGAATTGGCCGGCCCGGCCGCTTTTCAGGTTGACCCGCATGATACCAAACACCTGGCCGCGCCTCTCATTCGCCTCTGCATGGATGAGGCGTTACGCCGGGAAATGGTTGAGCGGGGTTTGGCTCAAGTTAAAAAATTCAGTTGGCAAAAAACGGCCCGGCAAACCCTGGATGCCTATCGAGACCTAAAATAGGCTCAATTAGCCACACATTTTGCTTGAAAGATTGCCCGGTGAGTGGTACAATAAAGCAGCATTAACTCCTGATAAACTCAAGCCTCCACTCAGAAAACAACTATGAAAATTCTCATGCTCTCCAAAGCCTGCATCGTGGGCGCTTATCAAAAAAAACTGGAAGAGATGGCCGCCCTTGATGATGTAGATTTAACGGTGGTTGTGCCCCCTTCTTGGGACGACCCTCGCGGCGGCGTCCGGCTGGAGAAAGTGCACACCCAGGGCTATGAAATGATTGTCAGCCCTATGGTCTTCAACGGCAACTATCATTTCCACTTCTACCCCAAACTCAGGCAAATTGTCCGCCGCATCCGGCCCGATGTGTTCCATATTGACGAAGAACCCTACAACCTGGCCACGTTCCAGGCGATGCGGCTGGCTCGCTCTGCCCACGCCAAAACCGTGGTCTTTAGTTGGCAAAACCTGCTCCGCCGGTATCCGCCCCCTTTTAGCTTTATGGAAAGTTACGTGCTCAAACACGCCAATGCCCTCCTGGTGGGCAATAGCGAAGCCGGCCAGGTGTGGCAGCGTAAAGGTTACCGGGGGCCAATTTACCTCATCCCTCAATTTGGCGTTGATCCGGCCATCTACTATCGCCACCAACGTCCCTTGCGCCGCGAACGCAGAAGCATTGTTGAGTATCGTTCGGCGCGCCGCCCCAGCCAACCGGCGCTGGCTATAGGTTACGTGGGCCGGTTGGTAGAAGAAAAAGGCCTGGAAGTTCTCTTCCTGGCGGCCAGCAAACTGGTTGGCCCTTGGACTATCCAAATTCTGGGCGATGGCCCCGAACGGGAGCGGCTGGAAAAAATGGGGCAGTGGTTGGGCATCAGCGGCCGGGTAACGTTTGACCAGAAAATGCCAACCCACCACCTGCCCCACTACTTTAGCGGCCTGGACATTTTGGTGCTGCCCTCCCTCAGCCGGGCCAATTGGAAAGAGCAATTTGGCCGGGTTCTGATTGAAGCTATGGCTTGCGACGTTATTCCCGTCGGCGCGCGCTCCGGGGCCATTCCAGAAGTTATTGGGGAGGCGGGCTTAACTTTTGCCGAGGGCGACGTAGAGGAATTGCGCGCTCAATTGCAAAGTTTGATTGATCACGTTGATCTGCGCGAAGAGTTGCGCAGCCGGGGACGCCAACGGGTTGTTGAAAATTACACTCAGGCTGCGGTGGCCCAAAATACGGCTAAGGTTTATCGTGATATTTTGGGAGAGGCAGGGCCGGGAATTGTCACTATTCCCGAAGAGGAAATGGTTATAGTTTAAAGTTTGCGGAATACAACTTTTTAGTTTGGCCGTAATGTTAAAATCGGGGATAATTAAATCTATAGTTCTTAACGTATCAACCAGATTATCTTCAGCACTATAAAAATCTGCTACTGAGTCAGCGGGCCAAATATTGGCGAGCCTATTATTGAGGTAAGGAGAGTAACAATGCCCAGTTACACTGTTAGTGCGTTAACGGCTATTTTTCAAATTGTGTTGTGGTTTTCCATCCTATTCATCCTGTTGCCGCAGCTCATGTTTCGTACGGCGTCCGGGGGATGGACGCGCCACTTATTTGATCACGTGGTGCGGATGTCTTTTGTCTCCATCGTCATCGTCCATCTCCTGGTGTTGTTGAACATTTACGACATCTTTTCCCTGGTGGCGGCTTTTATCATTGTGTGGCTGGTTTACCTGGCCGCAGTGCTCAAGGTGCCGCTTTTGGCCAGGAGCCGCAGCATGGTAAAAACTACCATCATGTCCTCTCTTGACGTATTGGACGGGCGTGTCCCCCTGGGCGACACCGTCAAAAATGCCCTGGCCCGGCTCTGGCGCACTTTTGTGGGCGCCTTACCCCGCGGGGTAGACATCTGGTGGGCCGTAGCTTTCATCATTGTGCTGATGGTGAGCGGTTACATTCGCCTGTCCCCGACCGTTACAGACCCGGCTCCTGCTTACGGCGATTCCTACCTTCATTTGTTGTGGTTGAAAGGGCTTGGGTTTAACCGTTTGTATCCTGATGGCCTGTATCCTTTTGGCGGTTACGCCCTGCTGCAAGTATTGCGCCAATTTACCGCGCTCGATCCAACCCTGCTCATCCAATTGATCCCTGGCCTGGCGGGAGTTTTGTTGGTAGCCGCCATTTATTGGAGCGTGGTGCGGCTCACCGGCTCGCGCGGGGCCGGCCTTATTGGTTCTGCTCTGTACGGCATTTTTGCCTTTGCTCGCTGGCTGCCCGTTCCCGTTCCGCCTCAAGGCGACGTGCTGACGGTAGAACTGGCCCTCATCTTCCTCTTACCCTCCATCGTCTACCTGGCCGAAGCCATCGCCGGTAGAGAGGCTGTGGCCCAGCCGGCCAACAAAACGGCGGAACCGGAGCAATTAGTAAAACCTTCCCTTCCGTATCCTGCGGCAAGCTGGCTATTTTTAATGGCTGTCACCTGTGTCTTTTTGATACAACCCTTTGTGGGCATCCTGGCCCTATTCGGTTCAATTATAGCCGGGGTGATTGCTGCTGTTTTGGGGCGGAGCTTGTGGGCCGGGTTGCGCTTATCTGGCCTGGCTCTTGTGGCCGCCGTTTTGGGCATGTTGCCCCTGCTCATTGGCTTTGCAGCGGGTAAGCCCATCCATCTTGGCCCTATGCGCTGGGACGTTATCTTTTACGGCGCGCTGCTGCGCGAAGGGCGCTTTTTCCCGGAGCCGCCGCCGGCGCCGGACCTGGCGCTGCTTTCTTACCTGGGCATTTTGGGCGCGTTGCTGCTGATTTTGGCGCCGGGCCGTTGGCTGGGCGTCAACCGGGTGCTGGCTACAGGCTGGCGCGTATTTGGCGTTTTTCTGCTGGTTCTGGTGGTTTTGTTCAAGCCCGCCCTCTTCAGTCTCCCGGAACTGCTGGCGCCGCACCAGGTAGGCCGCGTTTTGGGCTTAACCTTGTGCGCCGTGCTCGGCCTCTGGCTGCACCAGGTGGTGGTACTGCTGGCCCTGTTGGCTTACCGGCTGCGCTTGATGTCGCGCGAGCGATTGCAGCCCTTGGTGGCCAGAGTGGGCGTTCCCCCGGCTGTTCTGCCGCCAAGCAGCAGCGCCTGGGAATTGACCGCCACCGTGGTGGTGTTAGCCGCCTTGCTGCTGCCCTTCCCCTCTATTCTGATCCCTGAGCCTACCCTGGCCGTTTCGGCCCTGCCCAAGCGAGAATATGAGGCGGTTGCCGATCAGGTTTATCGCATCAAAGAGGAAATCCCTACCTACCGCTGGACCATTGTGACCTATCCTGAAGCCCTGCCGCAAATTTTGGGAAAAGGGTTTTTTGTTGAAAATGAAGATTTTTTAGAAAATTACGATCCCGAAGCCTGGCGGTTTGACCCCCGCCAGCCGGAGTTGGCCCTTTCAACCCCGCATGTTTTCATTGTGGTTGAAAAACATCCGTTTGTGGTGTCCGGCGATACCACCGAGGAGGCTAAAGAGCGCGATGCTATCCAGCAGCGGCTGCAAGATTGGGTTGACCGTTACCAACAAACCCATAACGATATGGATATATACTATGAAGATGGTTTGATTGCCATTTATCACATCTATCGCACCCCCGCCGAAGAACAGCGCATCCTTACGGCCATTGAACAGGGCCTGCTGCCAACCACCATCCCGCCGCCCATTCCGGTGGCTCCGGCGGAAGAAGCCACTCCGGCGCCGGGAGCGGTTGCCCTGGCCCCCACTACGGCCATCACCTATTCCGTGTTACGCGGGGACGTGGTTAATGTGCTTGAATTTGATGGACAACTGGTGCCGGTGACCCAACAGGCGGCCTTTTTCCGCACCGGTGGGCGCGTGAGTCAGGTTTACGTGGCCCCGGGCGATTCGGTCAAAGCCGGCCAACTTTTGGCCGAGTTGGAAGCCGTTGAATTGGAGCGTGAACTGGCGGCGGCCCAGGCTAATGTAGAATTGACCAGGGCCAATCAAGAGACAGCCGCGGCCCAAACCACCAGTGATATTAGACAGGCCCAACTGGAGCTGGAAATTGCCCGGCTCAACCTGGCTGCCGGTCAAACAAAAATCTCAGACCTATCCCCCACCGAGACGGCGCCCAAATTGGAAGAAGCATTCCTGGCCTGGCAACGGGCACAGGCAGATTACGACGCCATCCAAAAACGTTTGGGCACTCCGGCCGGACAGGAAGAAACGCTCAAAAATACCTGGCAAACCGACTGGGTTTGGGATGTTACCGAACGGGGGATTGAGCTGGAGAAGAACACCGAATTTTATCTAAAAGACCAGTTATTTGTTAAACAGGCCCAGCGCGACCTGGCTCGCCACGAGTATGAGGTGGCGGCCCAGGAACGTCAGGTGGAACTGGTTCGGCTCCGGGCGGCTAGTGTTGAGGCCGGGGCCGGCAGCGCCGGCCCGGAAAATGTGGTCAAACAGGCCGAAGCGAATGTCGGACGTTTGGAATCAGACCTGGCTGCCGCCCAGGGCCTTGATACCAGCGCCATGCAGCCCCAGCAATTGGCCGCCCACCACGAGCAGATTGACAACCTGGAGCAGCAGTTGGCTTATGCTCAACTCGAACTCAAACAAGCCCAGGCGAATCTGGCCGGGGCCAGGTGCTGGTCGGTGCAAGATGTTAAACAGGCTCAATTAGACCTGGAAGAAGCTCAGATTACCCTGGAAGCGATCAAGGCTCAGGACCCTTCACTTAAGTTTGCTGAAATGGAAGCGCAGACCAACCTGGAACGGACCAAACAATCGCTGGACCGTTCCCAGGCCAGGTACAACCAGGCGGTTGAGGGACGCACGCCGCCGCCAGAACTGGCTGCGTGGCACCAAGCCAACATGGATTTGATCCAGGCCAAGGCCGCGCATGAGGAGGCCACTGCCAATAATGAATACGAACAGCAACTCCGCACGCAACAGGTGAAACAGGCCGAACAGCAATTGAATCGTCTCCAGGCTGGTTGTGATACCACCTCGGACCTGGAACAACAGCAAGCGCAGTTTGCGGTGCAGCAATTGGAAGAAAGATTGGCCAAAACACAACTGGTTGCGCCCGGCGATGGGTATGTGTTTTCCCTCAAACTTACTCCCGGCCAGTGGGTTGACCCCTATTTGCCGGTGGTCATTGTGGCCGACCTGAGCGAGTTGGAAGCCGCCGTTGACCAGTTTACGGCGTCGCAATTGGCGCTGCTGGCCGAAAACATGCCTGCCCAGATCATTTCCCCCTTTGCGGCGGTGGAGCGCAAAGCAATCCCCGGTTATATCCGCAGCTTGCCGGAGCCGGCCGGACTGGTTGGCGCTCCGGTTGAGGATTACGAAATCAGAGACCCGGCCAAATCCATCTGGGTAGCTCTAAACGAATCGGCCACGACCGCCGGTTATCAACCCGGCGATCTGGTAAAAGTGGTAGTGATAGTGGATCAGGCCCAGGGCGTACTCTGGTTGCCGCCAATAGCCGTCCGCGACGAGGCCGGCCAAAAGTACGTGACCGTGTGGGAGGGTGACGCCGAAAAACGGGTGCCTGTTCAAATTGGCGTGCAAACCCAAGACCGGGTTGAAATTAAATCCGGCCTGACCGAAGGACAGGTGGTGCAGGGACAGTAAGTTTTAAGGGGAACGGGCAGGGCTTAACCTGCCCGCCTCAAGCGCGGCTATTTTTGGACAAAGGCGAACTGAACTCGAGTAAGTGGGGATAACGTTATGGACAACACCGGTGGCAAGTTTGGCAAACGTTTGCGGAATTGGGGGGCGCGGCTTAAAAAACGGCTGATCTTTGAACGGGATTGGCTGATTGACCTATCCGGCGCGATTCGGGGGGGGCTGGCTATTCGGAAAATCTTGGCCGGCTTATTCAGTTGGCCGGGGCGTTTTTGGAATTGGCTCAAAATCTCAATGTGGCGCATGCGCCATCGCCCTCCCACTGAAGCAGGCCGGAAGCCACGCCCAGCTTGGGCCTGGCATATCCTGTCGTTGGCGGCGCTGGGCATCCTGTTCCTGGTTATCTATTTTGTTATTCCCCAGCGTACCAGTTTTGAATCGTTTACCATTTTTACCACGGCTCCCCAGCAGCGCATTCTGCTGGTGCATCACTCGGCAGACCCCAACGGCCAGGTGGCCTACCTCAATGCCCGCCAGTCCCTGGATTATGCTCGTCTGGAATACGAAACCCTGGATTTGGCTGAAGGAGGAAACTGGCCTGATTTGAGCCGGTACAGCGCCTTGTTTTTGGTTACCGAATTGTTGGACGGCATTGACCAGGCTCAAGCCGGACAAATCACCAATTACGTGGCTGACGGCGGCGGCCTGGCCGTACTCTATCGAGGCTGGAATCCCCACCTGGTCTCTCTTTTTGGCCTGGAAGTTGAGGCGGGAAAACAACCCCAATTGGTTGAAGATGAGTGGGGCCTGGAGTTTGCCACCGATTTCTTTCCGGGGGTAGAAGCGCTTTTTCTGGACCGCAGTATCGCCCCAAATCATACGCCTTACCGGGTGCAGGTTCAACCCGAAGCCAAGATAATGGCCCGGGCCGTTCCCCAACCGGACGCGGAGATTGGACGGCCCATTGTCTGGCTGAACCGCTACCAACAAGGGCGCGTGCTGTTTTGGAACACCACCTTGCTTTCGGCTAAAAATATGCGCGGCTTTATTGTTCAATCCCTGGCCAATGTGCAGGGCCTAAGTGTGCTGCCGGTGGCTAACTTTGCCGCCATTCAAATTGACGACTTCCCCGGCCCGTTTCCCACCGCCAAAATGGAACCGATCAAAACCGAATACGACATGACCCCGGTGGAATTTTACTACCAGGTTTGGTATCCCGACCTGATGCAAATTGCCCGGCGTTACGATCTGGTTTACACGTTTTTGTCCTCCTTTGCCAACAACGATCAAACCCAACCCCCCTTTGAATTTGCCGATTGGGAGCGAGCCACGATTGATATGGATGGGCACAATCTTTTCTACTCGCGCCACGCTGCCCACCTGGCTCTGCAACAAGGCGAGTTGGGATTTCGCGGTTATAATCGCATCCCCCTCATCACAGAGAATTGGTCTGGCCAAGAAAATATAATAGCTGCCTTACAAGCAGCCGCCGAACGCTGGGACGCCGATAGCCTGGGCCGCCGGCCCCTCACTTACTCCCCGCCGGAGGGGGGGTATGATGAAACCGGGGCCAAAGCTTTAACCAAAGCCCTGCCTTCGCTCAAGGTCATCTCCGGCCTGTATGAGGGCGATTTTGCCCATGGCGGCGACCGCGAGTTTGGCCCGGAACCCTGGAACCCCAACCTGCTGAACATTCCCCGGGTCACCACCGGCTACAACCTGACCGCCTCCCAGCGCCTGGCCATGCTCTCTGAACTGGGCATGATGGGCGTTTGGACGCACAACATCCGGCCCGACGACGTCTTCGACACCCCCGAAAACTATCCCACCGCCCCGGCGCTGCGCAACCCCGGCGGCTGGAACTGGCGCGACGACGAAGGAGCGAAGGATGGACTTTATTACCGTTTCTTACGCTGGCTGAATCTGGCCCATACCTATTATCCCTGGCTGCGTTATGTTCGGGTTGAAGAAGCCTATGAGATCGCCCAAACCTATCTGGCCAACCAAATCACGGTAAATTTGAAACCCTACAGCGTGTCGCTGGAATCAACCGCGCCCACCTACTTTCAAATCCGCATTAACGATGGGCGGCGGGTTGACCTCAATGCGCTCCAGGGCGCGCAATTTATCCATCTTTATAACGGCGATGGTTACACTGTTTATACGATGCGCGGGTTGGGCCAAACGGTGCAGTTGCAACTGTTGTTGCCGGAAGTCCAGGTATATAAAGAATAAAATTGAAATCAGAGACAAAAAATGACCTTTTTCATTCCTTTGCCGGCGTTTATTATTTGGAGGATGACCCTATGAACAGGAAGGTAGTTCAACGCTCCAACCACATTCAGCAAAACCGGCCGTGGTTACGGCGGCGGTGGCTGTTTGTTGTTTTGCTGCTGTTATTATTCCTGGCCGTCTACCACGTTATTCCCTCCTCAACCGGGCCGCAGCCTGTGGCAAGGGCCAATACCTTGCAGCAATTTATCCTGGTGGTGCATGATTCCTCGGATAATTTTGACCCGGAACTGCTCAATAACACTCAGTGGGCCTTAAACTACGCCCGCCTCAATTACGACACCCTCGACATCAATCAGGGCAGTATCTGGCCTAATCTGGACCAATACAGCGTTTTGCTTTTTGTGGCGGAAGACCTGAACAAAATTGACCCGGCCCAGGCCCGGCGCATTATTGACTACGTAACCAACGGCGGCGGCCTGGCCGTGGCCTACCGGGGATGGCACCCTCAATTGGCCCCGCTTTTTGCCGTGCTGCCCGAAACCCAACCCAAGTTTAGTGAATACAATGCCGAAACGGGCCTATACTTTCCGGTTGATTTTTTGCCGGCCCTCAAGGGTTTGGTCCTGGGCAAAGCCGCTATTCCCGGCCACTCCAAATACGACCTTCAACTTATGTCTGACGCCCACGTGCAAATTATAGCCACCACTAAATCGGGGCTGCCCCTGGCCTGGCTGAATCAGTATGGTCGGGGCCGGACCCTGTTTTGGAATACCGACATTCTTTCGGCCAAGGATGCGCGGGGATTTATTGTTCAATCGGTGTTGGCCGTACAGTCGGTGGGGGTTTTACCCATGGCCAACTTTGCCACCCTTCAAATTGACGACTTTCCCCTGCCGGTTTCCACCCAAAAACTGGAACCGATCAAGTCTGAGTACGATTTGAGCATGGTTGACTTTTTCAACCAGGTTTGGTTCCCCGACATGATGGAATTGGCCCAGCGGTACAACCTTATTTATACCTGTCTGATTCCCTTTAACTATAACTCCCTGCTGGAACCACCCTTTGATTTTCGAGAGTGGGACAACGCCAAAGTAGAAGTAGACGCCCAGAGAATACCTTGGTCTATTTACACGTCTCATCTATTGGCCCAGGGCCATGAATTGGGCATGCATGGCTATAACCACGTTTCCTTACTTTTGGCTTTTTGGGTGGTGGAAAAAGAAGAGTGGCAGGCCGCCAAAAAATTGCTGGCGGCCCACGAATTGCTGGCGGCCTGGGAACAATCGGCCGGCCTGTTTGACCGGGAAAAAATAGCCGCCTTATCCCCGGCAGAGATAGCCCAAAAGAGTGACGCCCAAACCATCGTTGCCCGGGCTGTGGCTAAAAAGCGGGCCGAAGCGGAAGTACTGGTCAACGCCAAAACGGATTTGGCCGTGTTGGCCGCCGGTGAAGAAACGGAAACGCTTAGCACTGAGCAGAAGGACCAACAAGCTGAAGCAGCAGCCATCGTAGCTCAGGCCGGAGAACAAAAAATAGCCGAAGCTCAAGCCTTGTTAACCTTGCCGGATGCAGAAATAGCCAGATTAGTAATAGAAGAGGCCAGGGCCGAAGTAATTGCAGCCGGAGGAGAAGCCAAAATTGCCGAGGCTGCGGCATTTGTGGCCGAAGCGGAGCAGAAAGCCGAAGAAAATATGGTAGCCGGTTTGATAGAAGCCCGCAAACGTTGGGAAGCCGATAATTTGGGCCTGCAACCCGTGAGTTACGTGGCCCCCAACAACCTTTACGACGAAGCCGGCGCTCGCGCCTTGAGCCGGGCCTTTCCAACCATTAAAGTTTTGGCCGGTAGTTACGTTGGTCCTTTTGATACCGGCGCCGACCGCGAGTTCTCGCCCGAACCCTGGAACCCGCAACTCTTTAACATGCCCCGTATGACCTATTCCTACGATCTGAATCCCAGCAGCCGTTTTGCCTGGATCTCCGGTTTGAATATGATGGGGGTGTGGACCTATTTCAATCATCCCGACGACGTGTATCACGTTCCGCAAAACTACCCCGGGGCCGGTTTTTATCGCAATCCCACCAGCTTACCCTGGCGCGGGGACCACACCGGCAAAAAAGATGGCTTTTATTACCAGTTTGTCGAGTGGCTGGAGTTGGCCGCCCAGGAATATCCCTGGGTGCGGTATGTCCGCACCGATGAGTCCCTTGACTTTATGCAAACGCACCTGGCTAATCAGGTGACGGTTGATTTGAGTCCCACCGAGATCAGGTTCACCGCAACCACGCCCACTTATTTCCAGGTGCGGGTCAACGATGGCCGGCGGATTGACCTCAACACCCTCCAGGGCGCGCAATTTGTTGATTATCATCGCGGCGACGGTTACCGGCTTTACATTCTTAATGGGATCAGCCCCCAAGTGCAATTCACCCTGCTGCCCGCAGACGATCCATCGTTTGTTCCCTTTGGCCCGGCGGCGGAAGCTACCCCCTTGCTCCCGCAAGAAGAAGAAAACGACGTGCTGCCCACCGAATATCGAGA
Organism: Anaerolineae bacterium; assembly: GCA_016931895.1. Lineage (NCBI taxonomy): Bacteria > Bacillati > Chloroflexota > Anaerolineae > Anaerolineae bacterium. The sequence goes on along the minus strand of JAFGDY010000157.1, from coordinate 6,312 downwards.
CTCGCCCAGCCTGGTGCCGGTGAGAACGGTAGCCCCCACCCCCACCCGGGTGCCCACCGCTACCCCGGCTTACCATATTTTGCCTATCCCTACCCCTACGGTCCGCTTGCGGCCATAAGGGTAAAGTTGGTGGCTCAAACGGGTGCGGATATGTCACCGCGAGCCGGAGGCGAAGCGGTCTCCAGCCCTGCTGAATGGGGATTGCTTCGCTTCACTCGCAATGACATGCACAGATTCTATACATGAGCCAAAAAGTTAAACAACCGGAATTTTTTAGCCGTGTTCACAAACCCAGATCATGAAAGGAAAAAAATGAACATCGTTATTTCGCAAGAGCAAGGGCGTGTGCCCGTTACAGTTTTTCACCTGGAGGGTGAAATTGGCGCAGACAATTACGAACAGATTCAAACCCAGGCCCAGCAAGCCTTTGCCGGGGGGATGCGCAATTTGCTGCTTGATTTATCTGAAGTCACTTTTATTAGCAGCGCCGGCTTCCGGGCGCTCCATTATATCTTCACCCTGCTGCGTACCGATGCGCCGGATGAAAACGCTGAAGCGATGCATAAGGGCTTGCGAGACGGCACATTTAAATCACCTCACCTTAAATTGTTCAATCCCCAGGCCAACGCGCTAAAGGCGCTCAAAACGGCCGGGTTTGATATGTTCCTTGAAATTTATTACCATCGCCAAAAAGCCATAGACTCATTCTCATAAGTTTCGGCGGGTACGATAATTTGAGCAGAGGATACCCCATGAAAAAAATGGTAATTTTTTTATTTTTAATCTTTATGCTGCTGGCGTGCAGCCCGTCTTCCCCAGAAGCCCTGTCTCCCTTACCGTCTACCCCGCCTGCCGCAACCAAAGCGCCAACTCCCACTTCTCCGGCGCCGGCGACTACCGCTACCCAGGCCCAACTAACCGCCACGCCCACCGCCAAAGCAACCGCCACGCCTACTCCAGAACCTACCCCTACCTTTACTCCCACCCCCGCAGAATTATCCCTGAAAACCGTCGCTTCGTGGTTCTATACGCTTGAGCCTGAGCTGGCCCCGGCCACCGTCAGCCGCTTGGCCGATTCTAATGATGACCTCATTGTGCTCGACTTCATCCCTTCCGACATCAATCATCCCGACTACCCTGTCTCCGAGGTTGTCAGCCAACTGCACCGGGCGGGCAAACTGGTGGTCGCCTACCTTAACATCGGCCAGGCCGAATCGTCCCGCACCTACTGGCAAGCCGATTGGACGCCCGGCGCTCCCTGGTGGTTGATCGAAACCGAGTCCGCCAACCGGTATGGCAGATTTCCGGTGGGCTACTGGAACGACGAATATCGAGACATCTGGCTGGCCGAAGACGGCTACTTGCAGGCCATCCTGGATGCCGGGTTTGACGGCGTGTATCTGGACGGACTGGAAGCTTACCGCGATGAGGCCATTGTTGCTTTTGCCCAGGAAGACGAGGCAGACCCGGTGCAGGAGATGATTTGGCTCGTAGGAGACATCGCCGGCTTTGGCCGCGACCGGCAGCCGGAATTTATGGTTATTGGGCACAATGCGGCTGAATTGATCAACCTGGATGAAACGGGAGCTCTTCTGGCCGCGCTTGACGCTATTGCCCAGGAAGAAATTTGGTTTGGCCGCGCCGGGGCCACCAGCGATAGTGAGGCATATCTTGAGCCGTTAACGCAAGCCCACACCAAAGGCAAAGTCATTCTGACCCTTGATTATACCGCAGGCGACGATGCCGACCGGGTTTATGAGACATCACGGGCCTTGGGTTTTGTGCCGTTAGTGGTTGACAAACTTTTTGGGCGTTATGTAACCTACGACGAGTGGCAGTTGAAGATGCAGGAGGAAGCTATGGCTGAAGCGACAGCGGAAGCAATGGTAGAACCAACCCCCCTGCCGCCGCGCCTGGCTGCCGTGCAGAGTTTTTTGTACCAACTTCAAAATATCAACCTGGACGCGGTAGGCCAAACCGGCTACGACCTGGTGGTGATGGATTACGCCACCGAAAAGAATGACGAAACGTTTCCTTTTACCAGCACTGAAATTGAAGCCTTGCGCCACAGCCCCGGCGGTGAAAAGATTGTTGTTTCCTACATGAGCATTGGCGAGGCCGAAACGTACCGTCCCTATTGGAACCCGCAATGGGATGCAGATAACGACGGCCAACCCGATGAGGAGGCTCCCGCCTGGCTGGACATTGAAAACCCCGACTGGGTGGGCAACTACAAAGTGCGTTACTGGGAGCCGGAGTGGCAGGCCATCATCTTTGATTATACCGACCGTTTACTGGACGCCGGTTTTGACGGCGCATACCTGGATATTATTGACGCCTACGCCTATTACGAAGAGCAAGGCCGGGAAACAGCGGCCCAAGAAATGGCCGACTTTGTGGCCGCCATTGCCGCCCACGCCCGCCGGCGCAACCCCGATTTTTTGATTTTTCCCCAGAACGCGCCTGAACTGGCGGCCAAAGCGCCCGCTTATCTCAATAGCGTCAGCGGTATTGGCCAGGAAGATGTTTATTACGGTTACAACGCCGAAGATGAAATGACCCCGCCTGCCATCACGGCTCAATTGGAGCGGAATCTTGACCGCTTCAAAAGCGCGGGCAAGTTGGTGCTGACCATAGATTACGCCTCTACCCCGGCCAATATTGATGAGGCTTATCGCCGGTCAAAGACTAAAGGCTATGTGCCCTTTGTCACCGGGCGCAGTTTGGACCGGTTAACAATTAATCCAGGGCATGAACCGGATTAAACAAATAGGGCCGCAGCAGTATTTGGCTGCCTCCTCCCCAAAACAATTAAACTCGCTTTAGCGGATCAAATAATTTGCGGTGTTCTTCCGTCGCAAAACGATCCGTCATCCCGGCAATGTAATCGCACACCGTGCGAGGTAGGTCACCTTGCCTGGCCAATTTCTGAATATTCTCAGGCAAGATGTCGGGCGAGTTGAGGTAAGTTTCAAACAACTCTTTAATCAAACGTTCCGACTTTAAATGCATTCGCATTATCCGCCAGTGTTGATAAAGGTTCTGGAATAGAAAATCTTTTAATTGGCGGTCCATCTTTTTAACTGCATCCGAATGAGTAACGATATTTTCAGAGCAGTTGCGCACGTCCGCCACACTCTGAATGTTATATTCAACCAGCCGGTTGCTGGTGGTTTGCACCATGTCGCTCACCTCCTTGCCCACCAGCCGGCGGATAATTCGATGCCGGTCCATGTCGGTAAAACCCTGGCGAGGGTCAAGATTTAATTCAGCGGTGACCACGCGCCAAAATTCAATGTCGGCCAGTTGCTCCGGCGTGATCATGCCGGAGCGTAACCCGTCGTCCAGGTCGGCGGTGGTGTAAGCAATTTCATCGGCAAAGTTAACAATTTGCGCCTCCAACCCGGCCCGCCATTCCGGCTCAAAATCGGTTACGTTGCTCTGGTCATATTCCGTTTCGTGTTTAAGAATGCCTTCGCGCACCTCCCAGGTCAGGTTCAGCCCCCTGAAATCTGGAAAACGATTTTCCAACTTTTCCACAATGCGAAAACTTTGATAATTGTGGTCAAAACCGCCATAGTCCGCCATCAATTTATTGAGGGCCGCTTCCCCGCTGTGGCCAAAGGCGCTATGACCCAAATCATGGGCCAGGCAAATGGCCTCGGTCAAATCCTCGTTGACTCGCAGGGCGCGGGCCATGGTCCGGCCAATTTGGGCCACTTCTATGGTGTGGGTTAATCGGGTGCGGTAATAATCGCCTTCAGTAATTAAGAATACCTGGGTTTTGTACTCTAACCGCCGAAAGGCAGTGGTGTGAATAATGCGGTCCCGGTCACGCTGATAAGCGGTGCGATAGGCATGTTCCTCTTCGGCAAAATTTCGCCCCCGGGAGTCGCGGCTGCACATAGCATAAGGGGCCAGCCGCTCGGCCTCCTGCGCTTCAATTTCCTGACGAGAAATAATCATGGTTAACCTCCTTAACTTTATTATAACACAAGTTTGTAGATTCCGTTTGAAAATCATTTGACAGGGAAATCATTGTATAGTATTCTAGTACTGGTAGGAGTGGCAGTGGTGCGCAGCGTTAGTTACCTGATTTTTCCTCTTTTTCCTTCGCCAATTCAATGATGGAGTAGACCTCAAATGCCGCAAAATACTATATCACGTTACCAAACAACATATCGGGCGGATGAAATAAATCTGGTGCTCCGCCTGGCCCGCCGCGGCGAATCCCTGGGTTTTATAGGGATGGCCGGAGTAGGTAAATCCAATATTGTCAATTTTTTGCGCGATATTCAACGTAATGCGCCCGGCCTGGATAAGGTCGAGCAGTTACATTTTCCCATAGTGGATACAACGCAGTGGGAAGGCACGCCTGATAACTTTTGGCAAATGATGTTAGATGCCTTGCATCAGGCTACAAAGGAATTGCCGCCTGCGCCCAGAGATAATGTTATTCCCTTTTCCGGCAATGAGCGCGCCCTTAAAACAGTGCAAGAACAACTGCGTTGGATTTGCCAGGAACTCAAACATCAGGTGATGTTTGTTTTAGATGATTTTGACCAGGCCCTGGAGATTGGCCCGCTGGCCATGCTGGAACAACTCAACGGCTTGCGCAGCGATGGTAACCGTGGGTTTTTAAGCTACCTGGTATTTACCAAACGCCTGCCTCACATTTTGGGCCAAAACCTTCCGCTTGAAAATCATTCCAAGTTCTATGATCTCTTCCGCCACAATATTTATGCCCTGGCGCCTTATACCAAAAGCGACGCTATGCAAATGTTGCATCATCTCAATGAACTGGCCAACAGCCCCTTGCAGGCCGGTCAGCTTGAGCAGATTTACCAGCTGGCCGGCGGTCACGCCCGGCTGCTCAAGCTGGTTTTTAACATTTGGGTTGAAGAAGGCGTGGCGGGGTTAAAAATAAAATACTTTGCCGAAAAGCCTGACATCATGCAGGAATGTTGGCGCATCCTGGAAAATTTGCATAAAGAGGAACAGGAAGTAGCCCTCAAGATAGCGCGGGGCGTCCGCGCCGCCGAAGATCAGGCCGTGCTAGATCATCTGCTGCGCCGGGGCGTCCTGGTGACATTGGAGCCGGTAACCTGGTTCAGTCCGCTGCTGGCTCAATTTTTGAGCGTTTACGAGAGAGGAGTTTAAGGATGGCGATTACCCTGTATTGGCTTGTTGTGGGAACGGTGGTGCTGATTGTGCTCCTTTTTGCCCTGATTCAAGTATTAAAGGTGATGAGCCAGATAGTGCCGCAAGATAAACGTCTGGTGATTTATCGGCTTGGTAAATTTAGCCGGGTTGCCGGACCGGGGCCGGTGCAGGTGATTCCCGGCCTGGAAACCGTGGAAAAAACCATTGAGGTGCGCGACCATCCGTTGGAAGTGACTGTCCCCGGCCTGTTTGCCTTTGGCCTGCCCAACGAATTGACCCTCAATATGTGGTGCAGTTTTGATCTGGTTCAGGCGGCGGGCGGCGACAGGAACCGGTTGGCCCAGTTTGTGCTGATGAGTGAGGCAGAGCGTCGCCAGCAGGTTCAAGTGAAGATGCGCGAAGCCCTGGTCCGGCAAATTTCAGACCTCCAGGAACGGATGCCCATTTCTGAAAAAGCAAACTTGATGGAGCGGCTGGTGGCCTTGGCGCCGGGCACGCCCCGTTATAACGAACTGCTTAAAGGGCTTAAGTATGATTTGGCCAAAACATTGCCTTCGGTGGGCGTCATCTTGAACACGGACCATCCCATTGTGCTGACCAATCGAAACATCTCAGAAGAGATTGGTGAAGGCTTTAAGCGCATGCGCAGTAGAGAGATGGATAGTGAGTGGTTGATGGAGTATGCCCATAAGCTGCGCCAGCAGTACCCCGGCATGTCCACTTCTATGTTGACTCAAATGCTGCTTTCAATTGAAGGGGTGGATGTGGGCCAGGTGCAAAGGATGCTGTTAGAACAGGAAAAAGGCGTTGAAGCCGAGGTAGAATTTGAGATGTCGGGCGATGGCAGCAGTTGGCCCAATATAATCACCAAGCCAATGCCTCAAACACAACGCCAAACCGCGCCGGCCCCAACCCCGCGGCACCTGACTAAAGAAGACCTGGCTATTTTGAAGCGCGTCCCCCCTAGCGATCAAGAGCAACGTTTGGTCGCTTAATCGACAAATTTAACCTTTATTACAACCAGGACGCAGATTGTCGCAGATTGACGGATTTTTATCTTATTTTTTGGGATGGTTCACAATTTAGTTGACACTTTTTTGAGCACGAAATAAAAATTGGCCGTTAAAATTTATCGGGTCCAGGCTATTT
>JAFGDY010000156.1 GCA_016931895.1 Anaerolineae bacterium | reverse complement strand
TTTGAAACCATTACTTTCAGTAACAATGGCGGATATGTCATTTCGACCGAAGGGAGAAATCTCCTCGAAACCGTACCTTTAGAAGGAAATTTCTCGGCTTATGGCCTCGAAATGACATTCAGCTTGTCGCTTAACAAAAGTATTGGTTCCATTCTGTTTTTAGTATAGAAGGAATTTTGGACGCAGATTCACGCTGAAAACGCAGAATTTAAATATTTTTTGACCTAATCAGCGAAAATCTGCGTTCATCTGCGTCCTATTTTATCCAACTGCGTAACTCCTATTTTATTTCTCATAAACCCAGGTTTCAAACAGGCCGGTCAGGTCGCATTGGCAGTGTTGTTCGGCCAGTTGTTTGAAGGAGGCGGTGCTGCTGTGGCGCCATTTGTGCGTTTGCTGGTAATCGCGGAAAAATTCATTAAATGAGCGCTGCCCCATTGTTTCGGCCAGGGCGGTGATAAAAAGGGGGCCGCGACCATACACAACGGCGGTGTATTCGTCGCGGGTGTAGGCGGCGGCCGGTAAGCCAATGGGCATGTCCGGCCGGCCAATGGCCTGCCACTGATTCTCCCAAGAGGCGCGAACCGTCCAGCCGGTGGCCTGCCCATAGACGTTGGTGAAGTAAATTATAGTGGTGTATTGCACCAGCGACTCATCGAGCCAGGGTTCGTCTATCTGGTCGTTGCCCACCAGGTTATAAAACCACTGGTGCCCTACTTCGTGCACCACCGTACTTTCCAGTAGAATCCGCGAGGAGACCGCGCCTATTTTTTGGTCGGGGTCGTAGAGCAGCAGAGAGATGCCCACAATGCCGGGATACTCTATGCCCAGGGCCTCAATGGGCAGGCCCAACACGTCAAACTCGGTATAAGGGTAGGGGATGAATTGTTGGTTGAAGGTGCGCAGGGCGTTGGCGGTAAATTCCAGCGCCAGTTCGGCCTGGCCCATTTGGTCTGATGGGGCGTAACTGTTGACGGTGGTTTCGCCGATGGTGGCGCTGACCACGGCAAAGTTTTCGCTGGCCGCCAGGTAAAAATCACGGGCCGGGCCGGCGGCAAACGTTAGAATCTGGCGGTCCGCCTCAACCCGGCGTTCAACCTCAACGCCGCTCGCCGCCACCGTTAACCGGGCCGGCGCGGTCACCTGCACCAGATAAAAACTGACGTCGGAGTAAGAGGTGTCGGCGTTGGGCGGCGGCACCTGGAGATACCAACCTTTTTCGGTGTAAACCGGAATCACCGGGTAGAATCCGTCTAACATCAAAAACTCATCAATGTAGCCAAACAAGCCGTAATTGCCCGCCGAGGTTTGGCCGGCTTGAACAACAAAGTTTAGCTGAAGATGGGCCTGCTCGCCCGGGGCCAGCGGCGCCGGCAGGGGCACTCGAATAGCGCTGTTCTGGAATTCGTACTCAGGTGACACGACCTGCCCGTTGACCTTGACGTCCGCCACCGCGCCTTGACCACCCATGGTATTGGCGAACAGGCGAAAATAAATTTCATTAAGGGTTACGGTTTCTCGATTGGTGTAAAGCACTTCCTCCTGCCCGGTGAAGGCGAGCAGGTCGTCGGAAATCTGTAACTTTATCCGGTACGTACTGGCTCCCGGCAGCTCGTCCAAAATATCCTGCTCCGCCTTGACCAGGCCCGACCGAAAGATGGCCCGGTCATGCCAATCGGCTGCAAAAGGGTCGGAGGGTAATGTGGCAACAGGCGGCTCATTCCCGCCGGCCCCTATTGATTGACAGGCCAGGAGCGAGACGAGGCCCATGATGAAGATGACGTTGGTCAACAAAAATCTCATGGGATATTCCTGTTCAACTCAATTTACCAGGTCGCGCAGGTCGGCTTTTGCTTCCTCAACCTGACTCAAACAAGTAAAGATCAAAATCGCCGTCGTTTCTTTGGCGTCGCTCTGCTGCGTTTCAAACCATTGGGTCATCAAATCCATGGCCTGGTCGCACTGGTTCAGGCCGGCGGTCAATTTTTGATGGACCCCCTCTGCGGCCGGGGGAGGAGTGAGCCGGTTGATCTGTTGCATGGGGCCGCGCACTTTTGGCTCAAATATTAAAAACTCGGTTTGAAATTCGGCCAGGGTTAAACCGCCGCCTGCGTAGGCCAGCGTGCTTTGTTTAAAGTCTTCCCCGGCGATGGTAATCTGTCCCCCCAGTTCAGACACGGTTTCGGCGTAGCTCAACAGGGCCGCCTGCTGGTTGTTATTGGCAACAGGCGGGGTGACAATGGCGGTGGGGTTTGGCACAGCCTGGCTATTGGTTGGCCGGGGAGAAGGCTGAAGGGTTGGCGTTGGGGTGGCCGGCGGAGGGTTATTTTCCGGCGATGGCGCCGGCGTTGTCTCCGCTGCCGGCTGCGTTGCCGGTGGGGGAATAACAGCAGGGGGCGGATCGGGAGTCACTCCCGACGCATTGCCTTCCGGCGCGTTTCCCGGTTCAACAATGGGGGTAGGTTGTTGGCCGGCGAGTGGAGCGGCGGGCTGCGGTTCAATTTGTGGAACAGGCTCAACAGATTGCGGTTCAGGAGGTTGTGGTTCAACAAGTTGAGACTCAACCAGGGAAGGTTCAGCGGATTGAGCAGGTTCCGGCGGTTGGGTGCTCGGAGAGGGTTCATTCGCCTGGACCGGCTCAATATCCAGATCGGCCCGGCGAGCGGGGGCTACCAGGGCTAATCCTGCTGGCGCTCCCGGCAGGAGCATCAACCGGCTTTTCAGGTGGGCCGTGTACAGTTTGGCCTGCCCCAGGTAACCGGCCAGCGAAGTTTGCCCCAGCCTGACCTTGACCGGAACGGTGGCGCGCAACTGCACGACCGTATCCAGCGGAATGGTCTGGTTGAAAGTAACCGGCACCACCATTTTGAGAGGCACCTCCAGTTTGAGCGGAACCTCGAGCGGGTCAGTATTGGGCAGCGGAAAGGGCAGGGTCAGGGCCTGGTCAATAGGCACCACCGTATCAAGGGGAACGGCTACGGTTTGATTAAAGGGGATTTCTGCCTTTATCGGCACGGGCTGGTTCACTTCAACGTTGAATGCCAGTTCGTCGTTGGCCAGGTGATCCAGCATTGTTTCAACTTTGGTCAGGGTGGTAATGGCCGCAAGCCTGGCCCGGTTGAGGCTGTATGCCAGGCCCAAGTTGAAAATCAAGAGCAAGATCACCAGAATCCAGAGGAATGGGATGGATCGTTGCATAGGTTGGCCTCCTTAACTTAGTTAAACCCCTGCCTCCTCCTCGCGTCCTTTGGCCCGGTAAACCAATTACCATGGTATCATAATAAGTTACCACCACCAATAGGTAATCCGGGTCATCAATTTTCAGGAATTCACCAAAATAAGTTGCCTTCAGCCTTAATAGCTCTGTTGGCGCCGCCGAACGACCAAACTTTGTCGTTGGTCGTTCGGCGTTGGTCGTTCGTCGTTCGTCAAAAATAGCAAGTAGTACCTTTGGCTAAGCACAACCCCTAACTTTTGGGGTTTGAAGGAAGACTAGGTTGTTGTACTATAACTTGTAGTTGTTGCACGATAATTACAAAATGTTAACAAAGCGGTGTAGTCCATCATCAGGTAAAACAAGGTGAGGGCTGATGATTACTTATGAACAATTAAAACAAAAACCCATCCTCTTTCAGGAGCTTAGCGGGGTGAGCGTGGTCAAATTCAATGAATTGTTGCAAAAATTGGAACCCTACTGGTTACGTAAACATTACCAGCGGCTTGATCGCCCCGATCGCCGGCGCTGTGTCGGCGGCGGGCCGGATTATAAATTAAAGCTGAAGGACCGGTTGTTGATGACCCTGATGTTGCTCCACCTGTATTTGAATACGGAGGCCCTGGGGTTTTTGTTTGAGGTTGATAAATCAACCGTCAGCCGGAACACCCGCGATATTTTGCCTGCCCTATCTGCACTGGCCAATGGCCGCTGGTCCAGACCGCCCAAACGCGGCGAAGGCAAAACTGTGGCGCAGGTGTTGCAAGAACATCCCGCTTTATTAGAGATCGTTGATCATAATGGCTTAAAAACTGATAACCCCGCAGCGAGCGTCACCCAGACCCTACCCTAACGGAGAAGAAAAATGGCCCTGGCTTATTACGACGTCAACTTGATAAATATCAGACCTACCCTTCCCAAAAGGCAACATCCTTATCATCCTGGCGACCAAACCGTAGTCGCCATCATTCCGGCTTACAATGAGGCCCGAACGATTGGCCAGATTGCGCTGGAGATGCGCCGGTATGCGGCCGTGGTGCTGGTGGTAGACGACGGCTCCACCGACGGCACTGCCGAGGTAGCCCGGGCCGCCGGCGCAACCGTAGTAAGCCACGCGCAAAACCAAGGTAAGGGCGCCGCCTTGGACACCGGCTTCCGGGCGGCTTACAAATTGAACCCTGATCTGGTGATCACGATTGACGCCGATGGACAACATTTGCCTCAAGAAACGACCAGGCTGATCGCCCCCATTTTGACCGGTCAGGCGGACCTGGTGGTTGGCTCTCGCTACCTGCAAAATACCAGCAACACGCCCCGCCACCGTATCTGGGGACACCGCGTTTTTAATTTCATCATCAACCAAATCTCCGGCATCTCCCTCACCGACACCCAATGCGGTTTTAGAGCCTTCTCCGCCGGGGCCTTGCGGGCCATCTCGTTTCAATCCAACGGCTTTGCCGTAGAATCCGAAATGCAGTTTTTGGCCCGCAAGTTTGGGCTGAGAGTGGCCGAAGTGCCGGTTACGGTTCGGTATGAGGGTAAGGTCAAACGTTCGGTGCTGGTGCAGGGCTTGCTGGTGCTGGCCGGAATTTTAAGGTTGACGGCCTGCCACCGGCCGGCGCTTTGCTGTAGTAGTTTGAGCGTGCTTTGCCTGTTGTTTGGCCTGCTCTGGGGAATATGGCCCCCGGATTTTTACCAACCCCATCCTCCCCCTGATCCGGTTTACTTGACCGCCACCTTTCCGTTTACCATAGTTGGCCTGGTGATTTTGCTGGCCGGCTTTGTCGTTCATGCCGGTCAACCGCTGATGCGCATGCTGCGTTCCAGCGAACCGGAAGCCTGAACCCGGCAGGAGGTGGAGATGCCAACCGAGATAATCACTCAACTATACCCCCCCCTCCGTTTTGCGCCGATGGCCTGGCGGGAAACGGCCCGGTGCAGTGTGGTCATTGTCAACTATAATGGCTGGCGCTACTTGCCGCCTTGTCTTAACTCGCTTCTATCCAATTTTAATCCAAACGACGAAATCATTGTGTTTGACAACGCCTCTACCGACGGCAGCGCCGATTACGTGGCCCAGCATTTCCCTACCGTACAACTTATTCGCAGTGAAAGCAATTTAGGTTTTAGTCGGGGTTGCAACCTGGGCGCGCAGGCCGCCACGGGCCGTTACCTGGCCTTTCTCAACCCCGATACCGTGGTGGTGCCCGGCTGGCTGGATGCCCTGCTGGAGGCGCTGGTGGCTGACCCTCAAGTGGGGCTGGTTACGCCCAAAATTTTGCTGCTCAAGGATAAAGAAATCATCAACACCTGTGGCAACGACATCCACTACACCGGCCTGACTCTCTGCCGGGGGGTGGGTCAGCAGCGAAATGCCCTGTCGAGCCAGAATGAAGTGGATGCGGTTTCGGGCGCGGCGTTTGTGATTTTGCGGGAGTTGTTCACCAGGCTCGGCGGTTTTGACCACACCTTCTTTATGTATATGGAAGACACCGACCTTTCCTGGCGGGCGCGGCTGGCCGGGTATCGCTGTTGGTACGTGCCCGAGGCGGTAGTGTATCACGATTACACGCTGCGGTTTGGCCCGCAAAAAACATTTTACCAGGAGCGCAATCGTTACCTTAAACTGCTCAAAAGTTTAAACTGGCGCACGTTGCTGGCCCTTTTACCGGCCCTGCTGCTGGCCGAAATTATCACCTGGGGTTTTGTGCTGGTGCGCGAGCGCAGAAATTTAGCTAACAAACTACGGGCTTATCTGTGGATTGCCACCCATTGGCCGCAAATCAGGCGTAGCCGGCAACAGGTGCAGGCCTTGAAACAAATATCAGACCGCGAGTTGATTGCCCGGTGTGCCTACCGGCTGGCGTATGAGCAAACCGGGGGAGGACCGATAGCCCAAGCAGCGCATCTGGTTTTTGATCCGGTTTTTTACTGGTTGCAGCGGGTGGCTTTGATCTTGGTTTAGGAGGAGAAGCGGTAATGAAAATCTGCTTGGCCTGTTCGCACGGCGGTCATCTCACCGAAACCTTACAAATTCTCGACGCTTTTAAGGGGCACGACATTTTTTTTGCCACCTATCACAGCGCCCGGGAGGGGGAGGTGCGGGCCATTGCCCCGGCCTACTTTACCGACAACGTTGGGACCAGTGTTTGGCGCATGCTCCGGGCCACGTTTTGGGCCTGGTCAATTTTGCGGCGGGAACGTCCCCAGGTGATAGTGAGCCTGGGCGCCGAAATTGCGCTGCCCTTTTTTTATTTAGGCAAACTGTTGGGCTGCAAAACCATTTTTATTGAAAGTTGGTGCCGGGTGGAGGACCTGTCGTTGACCGGCAAGCTGGTTTATCCGGTGGTGGATGTTTTTTGGGTGCAGTGGCCCCAATTGTTAAAGGTTTGCGGCCCCAAGGCCCAATACAAAGGGGCGGTGATATGATTTTGGTAACGGTGGGCACGCACAATCAGGGTTTTGACCGGCTGGTGCAGGCGGCGGACGAATTGGCCGCCGAACTCGACGAGCGTGTCATCATCCAGCGGGGCAGTTCAACCTACCGGCCGAAACACGCCGAGTATTTTGATTTTGCCACCAGCCAACGGATGGTTGAGTTGACCCAGGCCGCCCGGATCATTGTAATGCACGCCGCCGCCGGCGCCATTATTACGGCCTTGCGCCAGGGTAAACCTTTGGTGGTGGTACCCCGGTTGAAGCAATTTGGTGAGGTGGTGGATGACCACCAACAACAATTGGCAACAGCTTTACAAGCCAGGGGTCAGGCGGTGGTGGTGACGGAACCATCAATAAGCACATTATTTTCGGTGTTAGTTCAGTCAACTTATGAATATAAAGCGAGCACGTCTACCATGCTAATCAATGCTTTACGTGGACAATTAAATGCGTGGAATGTGTCTGCAATGTCAATAATGAGCAAATCTTAACATAAATTCTCAGCGCCTTGAGTGCAAAAATCGGCTGTATCCGTGGTTGTATCTCTGATTGTAGCTAATGAAATATTTCCTGGAATTTTTTATCGTATTATTTTTTAGTATTTTTACGCTAGCCTCATTGTTTTTTGAACTGGCCTGGATTGGGGATTTACTCAGCATAATTGGAATATTCATTATTCCGGGTTGGCTGCTAACCCAGATTCTTGTTGAGGATAATGATAAACCAGATGTTACACGTTTTATTCTCATCTTCACCTTGGGAGCAGTATTAGTAACACTAGAGGCTTTTAGTTTGGTGATCCTCAATATCAATATAACCCGTGAATTTATTACCTTAGCCAGCCTGATTGTTTCCTGGTTTTTATTGGCAACACTTGTTTTTCGCCAACAGATGACCTCTGACGATCTCGATAATTCAATAAAAAAAAGTGTTCTTACTATATCCGTTGCCATCATTACTGCCGTTATCTTAATTCTATTCATTTCGCTACACCAACCCATAGCACAGGAAAATTATACCGAGTTTTATGTCATTCCTCGATTATCTGGACAGATGGAAGTTTTTATTGTAAACCACGAACAAAATCCTCATACATACATTCTGACTTGTAAAGACAATACTGCCCCAGAGGTGTTATTAGCGATATTTCTCTTGGAGCCAGGATCAAGACAACGTTTGGATATGGACTCATCGTTACTTCAATCTGATTTGGCAAATAAGATGAGGCTGAACCTTTATCTTGATGAAGTTACAGTACCTTACCACTGGTTAGAGGTAATCGGAACAAGCTGTAATCAGCTTCCGGTTGAATAAATACTCGGATGTTTGTTTATTTAGGACTTGCGCACATTCCAGAGGTGACAGTCACTTCGCAAGTGACTGTCACCTCTGGAACGCATCAACGATTTGCGTAAGTCCTATTATTGAAATAATGATTTACCATTACACTGTACACCATATTTTTAATTTCGATATTGTTGACCACAATGTGGGTAGTTTACGCAAATTGTTAGATATCAACCAGCGGTATCAAGCTTTTCGTGTACCATTGGCGTTAGATGTTCCCCCTGATCTAACAATTGAAGTCGGATCATTTACGCCATCCTTAACAGGCTGTAATATTCTTGATGACGAATACTATGGCAAACCAGGTTATATGTATCATACTGGAATATCGGAAAAGTTGGGAGGGAACTGGCAGTTTGATGTTACGGGACTTGATGCGGCTCAATGTAAAGTAAGAGTAAATGCTAATTTATCTGGCCTACCATTTATTCCGGGCCGGGTGATTGACTTTTTTATACAATATATGCTAACCAAGCAGGGGTATTCCTTCATCCATGCCTCGGCAATTTCATTGGGAAACAAGGCAGCTATATATTCAGGACGTGGGGGAGGCGGCAAAACAACCATTGCCTTAGAAGCAGTTGACCAAAAAGGCTTCAACTATTTAGGAGATAATTTTGTTATTTGCAAAGATGGGCAAGTTTCTAGTTTTTTTTCACCTCTAAATATGTTTGGTTACAATCTACGACCTAGTGTATGGAGAACCTTATCAAAGACGAAAAAATTGCGCTTCAAAGTATGGAATCTGGTCTATCGTTTTAGTGGGGGATATGTAAAAGTGTTTACCCCTATTAGTTCGGTAAAAGTATTCCCAAATGCTTTACAAGCCTCGGCAGATATTGCCGAATTTAATTCATTGCTCAGCGGGCAGGAATTTTTTTACCAGCCGGTTGATCGAGCCAAGATCGTTAAACGGACAGTGAGCAATCAAAAACTTGAATTCTTTCCTTTCGTTCGTCATACAGCACTCTACGGTTGCCTATTTCCTGAATCAGATTTCGCCCGACATTGGGAAATATATGAAGCTTTATTATATAGGAATTTACCCGTCAATATCCCTTATCGCCAAATTACTATGCCTGAAAAAATCACTTCCAATGTACTTAAGTGTGTTTTAGATTTGTATGGTACTAAAGATGAAACTATCAATACGGGGAACGTGATCGCTTGACGACCGTAACAGAGTACTATGATATCCACGGCCTGGTTTCTATTGGCGTTCAAAGGTCTGCCGCCTTTGATCCTATAAAAGAAATTAGCCAACCATTTCGATATTTCCAGGTGACCAATCTGGACCGTAAGCCGGATATTGTTCTAGAAATCGGAGACTTTGAACCTGATAAGCAGGGATGTTATTTGGTTGATCACCAATTCTTTGTGCGCGAAAATTATTTTTACTGTAAAGATGCTTACCGCACTGCCCATTGGCAAGTTGAAATCAAGGGCTTTGAATACGGTAAAACCTGTATTCGTATCTCCGGTACCTATAAGAGCTTGAAACAGATTTTGGCTCCAGGTATGTTTTGGGAATCACTGTTGTTGAAACAAATTGTAGCTTACCGCCTATCCCAAAAGGAATACTTTTTGGTGCACGGTGCTGCCGCCTCAAAAGATGGACGGGCCGTTATTTTGTTTGGACGAGGTGGAACTTATAAAACAACCTTACTTATGACCCTGCTCCGTCAAAGTAATGGGTGGCGGATAATGGGTGATGATACCGTGATTGTAGGCGATGGTCAGGTATTCAGTTTTCCTGCCCTCGCCGGTATTTTTGCTTTTAGATATAAATATTTGCCAACCGAAACCCTTTCAACTTTTGATAGGTTTCGACTTCTTTTATTTCTAATGCGTTTCAAATCAAAAGATCTGCCAACAATAAATCAAAGCTGCCTGACCAGTATTATTCAATGTAAAGTCAGCTCAGACCACAAAATTAGCCTGAATGAATTAGAGATTGGTAACAATCTTTCTCAATTGGTCGCTGTTTCTGCTGCGGAAGACCATTCAAACTATAATATTGGTCATATTGGCGTATATCCGCGATATGTGGAAGCTTACACTTACGTTTTCCCTGATAATTCATTGAGCAAACGGTGGAAAGATGCACAGGCTCAATTAAATCAAGTTAAAAATGTTCGGTCTTTTGTCTTGAACTTGCCAAACTTGGCTAAACCTTATCATTTCTCAAATGCTGTAGAAGTATTGAATAATAAGTTTGAGAGGCAGTGATAGCAATGAACTATCTCCTGATGACTCCGGTAAGGAATGAAGAAAACAATCTGCCAACTGCGGCTCAATCAATTCTGAAACAAAGCCATCGCCCTGCCTTATGGCTTATTGTAAACGATGGTAGCACTGATAGAACTCAGGAGATCATAGATGAGCTTACGGCAAATAATTCCTGGATTATTAGTCGTTCACTGCCGCCGGGTCCTGGAGGATTGGGAAAACATTTTGCCGAAGTAGTTGATTATGGTTTTACACAACTCCAACTGGCAGCCGAGAAAGCAGGTATTACCTATGAATTAATGGGGAAGATTGATGCAGATGTTTTGTTCGATTCTTCTTGTTTTGAATTGTTAGTTCAGGAGTTTGATAAAAGTGCGTCATTGGGTATAGCCAGTCCTAGCATGGTTATCTACGAAGGAAACAAAGGGAAAGTTAACAAAGAAATTGAGATAGTTCTGGGGGATCACCCCACAGATGGTATACGTCTATATCGGCGTCAATGCTTCGAGCAAATTGGCGGAATACAAATTGTACGCGCCCCCGAAACAGTAGCTGAAGCCAGGGCAGTGACAAAGGGGTGGAAACTTTGTCGGTTTGAACACATTCAAGCCAATATGTTACGAAAAACACATGAGTCAACCTCACTATGGGCAAGATGGGTTATGAGGGGGGCAGAGTCGTATTATCTTGGTTATCATCCCCTTATTGTTCTTGGACATTGTGCCCATACCGCTTTATTCAATCATCCCAAATATTTATTTCTAGCTTACGGCTGGGGATACTTAAAAAGTTTAATTCAACGCAAACCCAAAATTGAAGATGAAGAAGTATTATTTTACTTTCGCTTTCGGCGTTTGCGTGAAATATTTCCACAAATTCCTCAGATTTTGTGGAAAGGGTCTAGACGTTGGGTTCGGAGGCTTCCATCTTGAATATTAACACAATAACTAGCCGTACTGATGTTTTTTTGGCCATAGTAGGACTTGGAATTGGAATAGCGGCAATTTTTGCCAGTGAATACTACAATTTAAATCGAACTCACTTGGGATATGCAATATCTATTGCTTGCCTGATTTACCTTTCTATAAGAAATTTTTTGAGCGAGAGGAAATCGAGTAATCCCTCATCATTTTGGCAAACCGCTACCGAACCTTTTGTGATAGTAGTATTTGTATTTCTTATCTTTTTACTAACCAGTATTTTTGTACTTAGAGAGTCGCTTTATTACAGAAATCCAGCCTATTTTGGATTTTTCTTGAGTGCTGTAGCCATAGTGGTTTTACAGATTACCATACTTGATTGCGCCCCTACCTGGAAGCAGGCAGTATTGCTAGGCCAGATTCTTTTGTTAAGCATAAGCTTTAGAGCTGGAGCCTTTTTTCTTTACCCCAGCGTGTCGGGAAATGATCCTTTTTACCATCAAAGACTTATTGAGGAATTGATGGTCACTGGTGAAGTTCCAGAAAGTTCTTATAGCCCTTTCCCGGTTATGCATTTGCTAGCCGCAGTTTTTTGCTTGGTATCCGGCTTAACCTCCAAAATGGGTATATTTTTGGTGAGTATTCTTCAGTCTATTGCTCTATTGGGTGTTTTTCCTATTGGTAAAATGCTTTTTGAGGCCAGGACGGGGCTATTTGCAGCCCTACTGATAAGCTTAAGTGACTACCAAATTCAGTGGGGTGTGCAAATAATACCAATGACTCTGGCTATTGTTTTTTTTATTCTGATACTTTTGAGTCTCTTTGAACGGAAGGAATCACAAAAACCTGGGGAAAAGATTAGCTGGACTATAATCATCATACTTTTTAGTAGCATTATGGTGCTGACTCACTCACTGGCAACACTCATTTTATTTTTCGCTCTACTGGTTATGATGGCACTGCCAGGGTTGATGAGATTCATCAATGATCGCATGAGCAGGTCGTCTATTTTGGTGAGTACGACCCTCTCGATTATAGTAGGTGTTGGTATGCTGTCCTATTGGATGGTAAGTTATTTAAGACCCAACCTTGATTTTTTCAGTCTGGCGACACTATCTGTTAAATCAGCTTTATCCACTGTGGAACTGGGTAATGTTGAATCTGTGTCCATTGCAGGTTCATTAAACAAATGGTCCGTATTCCTAGGAGAAGCCGGATGGACAGTCTTATTAATATTTTCCCTGGTGGGGGCATTAGCTTCGTTTAACAATCAAACTCAAGAGAATGATAGTGTAGTGTTAACCTCCTTGCTTGGAGCATTTCTAGGTGTTACCTACGGCGCAAGTGTTATTGGCGCAGCCGCAATTTTACCCGCTCGCTGGATTGTTTTTCTCTATGTACCAGCTTCTTTGTTAGTAGCCACTGTTTTGTCAAGGCTACTTTACATTCAGGGTAAGCTGAAAATAATGGCATCTTTAACAACGCCGTTAATTCTTTTTCTCATCCTAGCTCTAATGATAACCTCGCCTACCAGATCTATTCCAGATAGCCCATTATATGTAAGCAACCTGAGTGTTCGGCCTGGTTTCTATATTTCTGAAATTGAGGGGTTTAATTATGTTAAAAATGTGTATGGCAACAATACTCTAGCTGCCAGTGCTAAATCTAGTTTATATCTGGATAAAGCAGAAATTATTGATCCCCGGAATCCAACTACGTATGAACCGGCAAGTTTAATCGTTCATCGTGAATATGATATGATTAAGGGTTTCTCTATTCCCTTCCCAAAGGAACAGGTTATTGAGCTTGTTCCGCCGTCTGAAAGTTTTGCCGATTATCTCAGTGGACCATCACGTTTGCGAGTTTATGATAACGGTATCGTACAATCGTTCCTGTCATTAGACTTTTTTACGCCAAATACTGAAGATGAGAATTTAACGGAGCAAGATTAAGGTGCGCGTTTGTCACGTAGCATTTAACTTTTACCCAGATCAAGGACTTACCGATTTGTATGAAAATACAATGAATGAAGCCAGGTCTGGGACTGATGTATACGCCATCGTTCTAGGACGGCCTGACGAGCCATCATCACAAAGTGTGAATGGTGTAAAAGTAACTCGTATACCAGTCAATTCTGGCCGAACACTAACAGGCATTACCTCTTTTATCCAAAGCGTACTGGACTATGTAAAAACAGAGTATTTTGATTTAGTTCATGTTTATCCCTTCTCCGGCGCATTTTTGTTGCCATTGTTAGGACGACGAATATCTAAAGCTAAATGGATTTATAATATACGCAGTGGACCAATCAGTTCCGGAATAAAAAGAAGACTCGAAAACCTCTCTCCCATATTGCGGCAAGTCTTGTTTTTCGATGCTGTTTTTATAATATCAGAAAGTGTTGCTCGATCTATATTTGGCACAATGAAACCTAATTTTTATATTGCTCCGTTAGGAGTCAATCTTGAAAAATTTAACCCCGTCGGCAATTCAAAAATTCGAGAGCGATTGGGGTACTCTAACAACGATTTTATTTTTATCTATTCTGGTGTATTGGATAAACGACGGCGACTTGATACGCTTCTCTACGCGCTAAAACAGGCCCAGGTGAAATGCCCTCAACTGAAGTTGGTTTTGATTGGTAATGGCCCCGATAAACTAAACCTGATTAACCTGGCCAAAGATTTAAGTATTGTTGATCGTGTGGTTTTTGAGGGATATGTCCCCTATCAATCAGTTCCGGCTTATTTGTCTGCTGCTGATATGGGTGTTTCCTACCTCCCCATAGAGAGCGGTTACTACATTCAACCACCACTCAAAGTAGCCGAATATCTTGGCTGTGGGTTGCCGGTAATTGCTACAAATACCGAAGGTCACCAATATTTTATCCAAGATTGTTTTAACGGGTTACTGATAGACGATACGCCGGAAGCACTGGCTAATGATGCCTTTATCCGCATTGCGCGAGATCAAACTTTACTTAACCAAATACAGAACCATGCGCGTTCGTCAGTGCTTGAACATAGCTGGCAAAAAATAGTGGATACTCACCTGTTGCCTGCCTATCAAAAAATCCTCAATTCTTAAATGATCGCTGTTAGGAGAATAGCTTTGAGCAAAAGCGACCAGCTACATCAATCACAAGAATTTTATCAACAGTTTTTTGGAACCAGTCGAAAACTGTCATACGATGATTACGAGAGGTATCAGGTTGTATTCGAGTTGATAAACTCGCTCGCTTTACCCTCATCCGCTACGGTTTTAGATATAGGCGCGGGAGCTGGAAAAATTTCCAGGTTTCTGGCCGAAAGATTCGATAAGGTTATTTCAGTTGATATTACCGCAACTCCACTCATGAAAAATATTCTTCCAAATTACCCGCAGATAAAATTTTCTACCGCAGCATTACCTGGTTTTCCATTTCCTGATCAAAAGTTTGATCTGGTCGTCTGTTCTGAAGTACTGGAACATATTGAGCAAGAATTACAACCCTTCTCTGTTATTGAAATAGCACGAATGATTACCCCAGGAGGATGGAGCATCATTTCCACGCCGAATCCGCAAAGCATTTTTGAGGTAGTACGCAAAACAGAAGCGGTTATTTTGCGCCGGAATACCAACCGAACCGGGCAATTACTGGAAAGTTATATTTCGCCCAAGATACTACAAGGTTTGTTTGAGAATCATTTTTTAATCAAACGGCGTTTAGGAAGTTTTTACTTGTTCCCGCCTTTGTCCGGTTTCGCATCTAAACTTCCCCTTCTATATAAAGTTTCAGAAGATATACGGCGAAAAGGCTGGCTTAACTCAAAAGGTCTATATCAGTACTACGTACTTAAACGAAAGTAAAAGGATAGGACTTACGCACATTCCAGAGGTGACAGTCACTTGCGAAGTGACTGTCACCTCTGGAACGTATCAACGATTTGCGTAAGTCCTAAGGATACATCAGTGTCACAACCCACTATCCGCAGAGATAGCTGTTATTCTTGGTTTGGAGGTTAGTGCTTAGATAATGGGGAGCAGTTGGAATTTATGCGGTAACCTGATTCCTTATGGTACGAGAAGGTCATTGGTCACACGGGTTGCAAGGATAATCGAATTAACCCGAAAAGGTTTTTGTTCTACTGTAGGGAAAAATATTTTGTCTTTATATTCGCTCCAGTTTGTTAATTATTTACTCCCTTTAATAACAATACCGTATCTGGTTCGGATTCTTGAACCACAGAATTTTGGAAAAATTGCCTTTAGTCAAAGCTTGATAGCCTATCTTACTATATTTGTCGGCTATGGGTTCAACCTTTCTGCAACACGAAAAATATCAGCTTCACGTGACAATCCACAAGAGATTAACACAATTGTAAGTAATGTTTGGATTGCAAAATCTCTGCTAACAATTATCGGCTTTTGTATATTGGTACTGTTGATAGTATTCATTCCAAAACTTAATGAATCTGCTGTTCTACTTCTTATTTTGTTCGGAATCGTGGTTGGCGACCTGTTATTTCCTACATGGCTATTTCTTGGTCTGGAGCAGATGACAACAATATCCACAATTAACTCTTTGGTTCGAATTATCATCACTGCAGGCATTTTTCTGTTAATTCGACAACCGAATGATTATTTTATTTATGCAGGGTTAATATCAATGCAGTGGGTAGGGGCGGGAATAATATCAATTTTGATTGTTTATCGAAAACTTGATTTCCATTTTATTATTCCTCGTTGGGCTGATATAAGAAAAGAACTCTCAGATGGATGGCCCTTATTTCTTACCACAGGTGCTACAGGTTTTTATACAGCAGGGAACGCGTTGATATTGGGGTTGTTGACCAATAATACAGTGGTTGGGTATTATAGTGCTGCGGAGAAGTTAGTCAGAATAATCCAGGTTTTAATAGGCACAGCTTCTCAAGCAATTTATCCAAGATTTAGCAAGATGGCATCGGAAAGAAAAGATGTATTTATGATTTGGGCGCGTAGGACATTATTTGCATTAGGAAGTATGGGGCTAGTAGCTTCAATTGGCCTGTTTTTATTAGCCCCATATATAGTAATGTTCATATTTGGTCCAGAATTCTGGGCATCTATACCTATCATAAGAATTCTAGCGATTATCCCCTTTCTGGTAGCTATCAGCAATGTATACGGGGTGCAGATAATGATACCCTTTCATCACGATAGACCCGTCTTGATACTGACATTTTCTGGTGGTTTGGTGAACCTATTACTGGCAATGTTACTTGTCCCACTGATGTATGGTATTGGAATGGCCTTCGCGGTAACTATATCAGAGCTTTTTGTTACCGTATTCTTCGTTATTTATTGCCACCTTAGTGGATTGAATCCTCTTGTAAATCAAACAGACGGCTTTAAGTGCACAAGAGAGTATTAAGACTATGAGAGAAATATTCGTGAGAATTTTAAGGCCTTGGTTGCCGTTTCTGAATCGAATTTTGTATTTGATAAAGTTCTTTTTAGAGTTCGGATATCCGGCTCCTCCGGTAGGGACTGATCTTGCCGGATATGACAAGTTGTTGCGGGTTATCAACAATTATGAACTTCTTGAGATTGACGGTGATTTTGTGGAAATAGGCACCTTCCTTGGAGGTGGAACTTATAAATTAGCAAAATTCCTTGAGGTTAACAACAGTAATAAAAAAGTCTATGCAATAGACATATTTGAAATGAATTTTGATCAGACACTATGCACTACAGGTACCACTATGGCAAAAATATATCAAGGACATGTGGTTAAGAATTTTGGAGAAAAAACCTCTCAATTAGATATTTTCAAGAAGGTAACGCAAGATTGCAACAATATCGAATTGATAATTGCTGACACAATGGACGTTAGAATTCCGGCAGAATTTATAAGTTTTGGTTTTATTGATGGTAATCATGACCCATTATATGTAAAAAATGATTTCTATCTAGTTTGGAATAAATTATCGGCTGGAGGAGTTGTAGCTTTTGATGACTATGGTCATGACCTCCCTCAAGTGACAAATATGCTGAATGATTTGGTAGATAAGCATCAGTCTCGAATCAAGGCAACTTGGCAGTTAGGGAGAATTCTATTTATTCAAAAAAAAGGATCATAAACAAATGCAGTCTATTATTCTTGGTTCAGGTATGACAGGGTTAGCTGCCGGGTGGGCTTCTGGACTGCCAGTTTATGAAGCAAAAGGTATCCCTGGTGGAATTTGTTCGTCGTATTATGTGCGCCCAAACAATCGTGAAAGATTACACATTGCGCCAAATGACAGCGAAGCATACCGTTTTGAGATAGGCGGCGGACATTGGATTTTTGGGGGTAATCCATCGATTCTTCGCTTGATTCGTAATTTATCTCCGGTTAAAACTTATGCACGCAAATCGAGTGTATTTTTCCCAGAAAAACAGTTATTCGTACCCTATCCATTGCAAAACCACCTTCGATTTCTGGAAGCGAAAACAGTCTCTTTAGCGCTTAAAGAAATGGTTGACGGTGCATATTCCAAACAATCTGTAAATACAATGGCCGAGTGGTTAGATAAAAGTTTTGGCGTTACACTAGGCAAACTTTTCTTCCATCCGTTTCATGAACTATATACGGCTGGTTTGTGGCGAACAATTGCTCCGCAGGATGCCTATAAATCTCCGGTAGATTTGTTATTGGCGTTGCAAGGTGCATTTGAACAGGCTTCGGCTGTGGGTTACAATGTGAATTTTGTGTACCCTGAAGATGGTCTAGATGCTTTATCTCGGCGGTTGTCAGAACAATGTGACGTTCGATATGGAAAAAAGGCTGTAAAAATTGATATAGCAGACAAAGTGGTCTATTTTGATGATGGGACAGAAGTTGTTTATAACCAATTAATTTCTACCTTACCCTTGAACCAAATGCTGCAATTGGCTGATCTGGAGACAGATGAAGAATCTGCTCCGGCAACTTCTGTGCTGGTAATAAATATTGGTGCGGTAAAAGGGGACAAATGTCCGAATGACCACTGGCTGTATATTCCTCAGAGCAAGGCCGGTTTTCACCGGGTCGGTTTCTATAGCAATGTGGATAATTCATTTTTACCGGCGTCTTCCAGACAGAATAATGACCGAGTAAGCATTTATGTAGAAAAAGCTGCCCCTGAAAATGCCAAGCCTGACCAAAAGCAGCTAAAAGCTCAGTCGCAGCAGATTGTGGTAGAATTACAAACTTGGGATTGGATAAAAGAGGCTGAAGTAGTTGACCCCACCTGGATTGAAACTGCTTATACCTGGCGCTACCCTAATTCTAACTGGAAAGATAAAGCTATGGGGGTGTTGGATGAACATGATATTATCCAAGTTGGACGTTATGCTCGCTGGAGTTTTCAAGGTATTGCAGATTCAATACGGGATGGTTTATTTGTTGGTGGAACGATGAAATTTAGCAAGTGAGGACTGATGCTATGTTAAAAAATAAACTTGAACCAATTCCTTTAAATAAATTAAGGCAAGATCCGCTTGTTTCTGTTCTTATGCCAAATTACAACTATGAAGACTATATCGCAGCGGCGATAGAAAGTGTGTTAAATCAAACATATCAAAATTTTGAGATAGTAATATGTGATGATGGTTCTATAGATCGCTCAGTAGAAATTATTCAAACTTATGTTGAGCATGATAAGCGAGTGAAATTAATTACTCAAAAAAATGGAGGCGTAGCATCTGCGGTAAATACAGCATACAAAAATTGTCGCGGGGAAATTATTTGTTTACTTGATTCTGATGATTTGTTTGAAGAATCCAAAGTCGAAAAGGTTGTTTCTGAGTTTTTTCAGAATCCGGATTGTGGATTATGTGCCCATCCCGTTCGGAAAATTTCGGCAGATGGGAAAATACTAGATCCATCTTACCCAAGACGATTAGATGAAGGTTGGAATGCACAGTTGGCCCTTAATCAAGGAGGGCGCACTCTACAACCGCCAAACTCAGGACTTTCTTTTAGAAGAGAAATCGCCGATTTATTATTTCCAATACCTCCACTAAAAGCTCTTGCAGATGGATATTTGTCGGAAGGTGCAAATTTTATGACTCTCACGTGTGTAGTTCAAGAAACATTAGCAAAATATAGACTCCATGGCTCAAACATTTCAGCATCAAAAGATATGAATCCCCAGATAATTCGCAAAACTCACGCTGATTATGTCGCGTTGCTTCGAGAATTGAATATTTTTTTACACAGGTATTATGAACTAGATAAAGAATGTGAACCACTCAAAATAGAGAATCGTCCTGGTTATTGGGAATCAATTCTAGTGTTGTCCTTTTTTGACACACAAATTGGAGTTAACGATCTTCCTGCAATTTCAAGAAAACAAGTATTAGAAAAAATAGTTGGCCCAAGAAAAATCATTTGGCAAATTCTTTTACTCTTACCGAAGCGTTTGGGAATTTTGGGGCTAAATATCTGGTGGAAAATAAAACAAATCTCAAAAAAATTCGGTTCAAGATGCAATCCTCTTAGAGAAGCCCTGCAAAGCTGTAACAACACCGTAACCAGCAAAACATAGTTTTCGTGATAGACTCTTTATAGAATAAAAAACTACGCCAACACCCTGCTCTTTAACAAACCGATAACGCCAAAACAATTATGAGCATTTTGGTTGTCAGCAACAATACCTTTAATAGCCACAACATCGCCAGCCTCCTGAAACGGGAAGGCTACAGGGTTTTAACAGCCCAAAGCGGGCAGGATGCCCTGCGCCTGAGCAAGGCCAATCCCATTGACCTGGTGCTGCTTGATTCGGCCACAGCCGACCGGGATGGTTATGCCATCAACCGCCGCCTGGAACACAATTGTAATGTCGGTATCATCCGGCTGCCGGTAGCTGCGGCTCATACCCTTGAGTTAGTGGACCCCCGCCTGGTGACCGCCCTGCAAGAGAACGAACTGCTCAAACGGGTGCGCGCCGCCTTACAAGAACGCCAACACCTGAAGCCCATTTTTAAGCAGCCCTCCCTGGCCGAAACTGTGAGCCGCAGTTCGGCCCGCTGGGTGCAGGAATTGAACCGCGCCTTTACCGGGCCGGCCAGAAAACCGGCGGCCCAGGTTAAGCCAAGCGAACAACCGGCGCTGGCCGCGAGTGGGGTCATGGCCCTCCCCTCCCCGCCCTCCATCCTGGCCGGGCTGATCAATCTTCATCCGGCCCTGACCGCCTGGATTTATCTGGGGCTGCTCGTTATTGCTGAGATATGTACCTTTATTGTTAAACCGCAAGTGGGGTTAGCCCTGCACGGCCTGGTGTTGCTGCTGCTGCTCACCAACGCCGCCTTCAGATGGCAGGAGCGGATTCATCACCTGCTGCTGGGATTAACCTTTGTTCCTTTGATCCGTATT
Source organism: Anaerolineae bacterium (assembly GCA_016931895.1). Taxonomy (NCBI): domain Bacteria; kingdom Bacillati; phylum Chloroflexota; class Anaerolineae; species Anaerolineae bacterium. Next base: position 19,756 of record JAFGDY010000156.1, on the reverse strand, counting down.
CTCAGCCTGTCTTTGCCCGTGATAAATCTGCCCCGGATTTACTGGTATTTGGTTATCACCATTCCCTTATTAGTGGTGGCGGCCATGATGGTGCGGATGCTCAAATTCACCTGGTCGGAAGTGGGGCTTAACTTACAGCAGTGGCCCCTGCAACTGCTGGTGGCGCCCACCGGCCTGATTTTTGGTTATGGTTTTTATTTGCTCTTAAAGCCAATTCCCCTCATCACGCACCTGGCCTGGCCCGAGGTGCTGGTTCCGGCGCTCATTGTGCTCGTCAGCACCGGCTTTTCCGAAGAACTTATCTTTCGCGGTATTCTGCAACGCGCCGCTATAGAAGTGATGGGACCTTCTGGCCTGGTATACGTGGCCGTGTTGTACACTAACCTGCACATCGGCCACCGCTCGCCCTTGAACCCGGTTTGCGCTTTTGGGCTATCGCTGTTTCTGGGCTGGGTGGTCTCCAAAACTCGCAGTTTGTTTGGCGTTACGCTTTGTCACGGCTTCACCAACATTATGTTGTTCTTGATCATGCCGTTTTTAATGCCTTAAGCCTTAACACGTGACACCTGACACCCGACACGTGACCCTTTACATTGCAATAGGAGTAAATCATGAGTTCAACCATCAGTATTACTACCGAAGCTACAGCCGCAGCCTGGGCTTCTACGGCCTCTCTGGGCCTGATTGCCGTGATCATCTTGCTGATGTTACTGGTGCAAAAAGAAATTGCGGTCACCAGCCCCAATCCGCGCACGGAATTTTTGCGACGCATTTTGAACATTGGCATCGTGCCCATGTTTGTTGTTTTTGCCGTTATTGTGGGCGCAAAACTGTTTGAGGTGTTGGGGTAAAATTTCCTTCAAAGGATTACTCAACTTCCTTCAAAGAAATTTAGAGCCAGGATTGGGCCTGGCTCTAAAGTATTTATTTGCTTTTCAGTCTCCTCAGTTAAAGCCACTTCATTCTTCAACATAAGGCATTTCCCACCCATGCAAAATTGACAATCTTCCTACCCCCGCTTACAATGCGGTGTCTTGCGCAAAACTATAAACCATAGCGTCCCCAGATAGGGAAACGAGGATGATATCCGGGGCCTAAAAACATTTTTACTCTTTGGAAGGAGATGCAATGAGATCTATTCTGGCTATTCTAATCGTCTTGATTCTGAGCTTGAGTGTGGTTGCTTGCGGCAGCACCACCCCGCCGCCTAACGTGGAAGAAACGGTGGCCGCGGCGGTGAATGGCACGGTAGCGGCCCAACTGCCACCCCCGCCGGTTGAGCAGCCCACTGCCACCCCTTATCCCACCTACACCCCCTATCCCACTTATACGCCTTACCCGCCTCCGGTTCAGGAAGTGGCCGAAGCGGCGACCCAGGAGCCGACGGTTGAGCCAACCCCACCCCCGCCGCCACCCACCCCTACGCCGGTTCCGGCGCAGGCTCAACAAACGGCGGTGCGTTCCCAGGATGGAGCGGTGATGGTGTTTGTGCCCGCCGGTGAATTTATGCTGGGCGCAAGTGAGGCCGACCTGGGCGCGGTAGGCGCGGGAGGCCCGCCCAAATTGGCCGGCGGCGATGAACAGCCCCAACATCCGGTGAGCGTGGCTGCTTTTTGGCTTGACCAAACCGAGGTGACCAATGCGCAGTTCGGTAAGTTTGCCAATCTCACCGGCTACAAAACCACTGCCGAAATAGAAGGTTACGGCGCCAGCGGCGGCGAACGGGTGGAAGGGGCCACCTTTTATCACCCTCGCGGGCCGGAAACCGGCATTGATGACAAAATGAATCACCCCGTGGTGCAAGTCACCTGGCAGGATGCCAAAACTTACTGCGAGTGGGCCGGGGCCAGGCTGCCCACCGAAGCCGAATGGGAAAAAGCGGCCAAAGGCGCAGCCAACGACCGGGTTTTCCCCTGGGGCAATGCCTTTCAATTGCCGGAGTTTGACCTGTCTACCGCGGCCAACTATTGCAGCGCCAGTTGCCCCTTTGAGGCAGGCCGCGATCCCAATGTTGACGATGGTTTTCCCTACACCGCCCCGGTAGGCAGTTTCCCGGCCGGGGCCAGCCCCTACGGCGCTTTTGACATGGCCGGTAACGTTTGGGAGTGGACCGAAAGTTCTTATCTGGGTTATCCCGGCAATAGTTACGAGCAGGCCGGGGATTTTGACGAATATTTCCGCGTGGTGCGCGGCGGTTCCTGGGATAATGCCGGGCAGCATATCCGCGCCACCTTCCGCCAAAATAACGAACCGCACGTGCGCAGCGACGGCACGGGCTTTCGTTGCGCCGTTTCCGCCGATGTGTTTGAACCGGCCCAGGTAGTAGCCGAGCCAACCGTTGAGCCAACGACTGAACCCACCATCGAGCCAACGACTGAACCCACCATCGAGCCAACGACTGAACCCACCATCGAACCCACTACCGAAACCACGGTTGAACCTACCACTGAACCGACCACCGAACCGGCGGTTGAAGCAACTGCCGAGCTAGGCTCCGGCGGATAATGGCTTTTCAAAAATCTTTAAGTCCCCGCGATGACCACGGGGACTTTTTTATTTCAGGGAGGTATAGATATTCAGAAAAAGATTTTGAATTTTTGCCGGTAGAGACAGAACAATGCCCTGTCTCTACCCAAAAACATTATCTGAACAACTATAGTTTGAATTATTTCTTAACAAAATTTTAACAAAAGCCCCCCTCTATATCACCATCAACTCTTGCCCCCTGTCAACAAATGCGTTATAATGGCCTTCATTAGCAGGCTAAATATTTTGTTGTTTGGGTATGTTTCAATGGCTGAAACATTCGGTTGAAAGAGCGCGGCTGTAGTTGGGATGGGGATTGAGCAAAGCTCAATCTTTGTTATCGAAAAATGGTCGTGCTTTTTATTTCCTGATGAAAGGGAGGTGTTGCTGAAAAAAGTGTTAAGAAAAGTTTGTGTTAGTAACTCATGTTACGCAGCTTCTTCGGTAGGAATCCCGAATTCATTCGGGTTTTACCAGACTGAAGTCTGGACTCCTGCGTAAGGTGACTTAGTAAAGCTGTACTCAGGCAGTTTGTTAACCTATAAAACCTATCTTTGTGGAGGAAGAAAGAATGAGAAAGTCAATATTTATTTTGGTAAGTTTGATCGTTATCCTGACCCTGGTCTTGACGGCTTGCGGCCAGGCCGGCGGCGGCAAGTTCAAAGCCTGCCAGGTCACCGACACCGGTGGGATTGATGACAAATCCTTTAACGCCACCGCCTGGAAAGGGGTGGAAGAGGCGGTGGCCGAGTTTGACATCGAGGGCAAATATTTAGAGTCGCAACAACAAACCGACTACGACAAAAACATCACCCAATTTATTCAGGAAGATTGTGGCATCATCATCACCGTTGGCTTCCTGCTGGGCGACGCCACCCAAAAGTATGCCGAGCAAAATCCTGAAGTGCCCTTTACCATTGTAGACTTTGCCTATGACCCGACCATCTCCAACGTGCTGGGGCAGGTGTTCAATACCGATGAGGCCGCTTTTCTGGCCGGTTACCTGGCCGCTTCACAAACCGAAACGGGAAAAATTGGCACCTGGGGCGGTATCGCTATCCCGCCGGTAACGGTTTTTATGGACGGTTTCCTGGCCGGGGCGAACTATTACAATCAGCAAAAAGGGGCCAGCGTTGAAGTGTTGGGCTGGGATGGCGCCGAGGGCCTTTTCATCAACAACTTTGAAAGCGCCGAAGATGGCAAAAAAGCCTCCGAGTCCCTGGCCGACGAAGGCGCCGACATTTTGCTGCCTGTAGCCGGCCCGGCCGGCCTGGGCGCGGCGGCGGTAGCCAAAGAGCGTGGCCTTAAGGTTATTGGCGTGGACGCCGACTGGTACGATACCGCGCCTGAGTATCAAGATTACATCCTCTCCAGCGTATTGAAGAACATGAACGTGACCACCAAAGATGCCATCAAACAAGCCATAGACGGCAATTTTGAAGGCGGCGTTATTGTGGGCACGCTCGAAAACGGCGGCGTGGGCCTGGCCCCCCTCCATAACTTTGAAGACAAAGTTTCGGCCGAGGTTAAGGCTGAGTTGGAAACTTTGAGCAAGGAAATTGCCGCCGGCAACATTAAAGTGGCAGATTATCTGAAATAAGCAGGTTTTTCACTTGGGCGGTATTATTGGCCAATAATACCGCCCAAGTTTTTTATAGGGCAAATTATCAACCAGTTTGGCCCAAGTTTTGGAGTAACCTATGCCGCCTATTCTGGAATTGCATAATATCACCAAACGTTTCCCCGGCGTTTTGGCCAACGACCGGATTGATTTGACCCTGGAACAGGGTGAAATTCACGTGTTGTTGGGTGAAAACGGCGCGGGCAAAACCACGCTCATGAATATCTTGTACGGCTTGTACGATCCCGACGAGGGTGAAATCATCGTGCGTGGTCAAAAGGCCAACATCAAAGAGCCAAATGATGCGATTGCGTTGGGAATTGGGATGGTGCATCAGCACTTTATGTTGGTGCCCGTTTTAACGGTTACGGAAAATGTGATGTTAGGCGTGGAGTCCCTCAAAAACGGGCTCGTGCTTGACCGTAAAATTGCGGCGGAAAAAATAAACACCATTTCTCAACAGTATGGCCTGGCCGTTGACCCCAATGCCACGGTTGAGGATATTCCGGTTGGGGTGCAACAGCGCGTTGAAATTATCAAACTCTTGTATCGCAGCGCCGACATTTTGATTCTTGACGAACCCACCGCTGTGTTGACTCCCCAGGAGGCCGACGATTTATTTGAGGTGCTACATTCCCTGGTAGCTCAAGGCAAGTCAATTATTTTTATTACCCATAAGCTGCGGGAAGTTTTGGAAATTGCCGACCGCATAACCGTGTTGCGCCAGGGCCAGGTTGTGGGGAGCACAACCCCTCAAGAAGCCAACGAAGTGAAATTGGCCGAAATGATGGTGGGCCGCCCGGTGGAATTAATTGTGCATAAAGAACCGGCCCGGCCCGGCGAGGTGGTGCTGGATGTTAAAGACCTGGCCGTGGCCGACGACCAGATGAACAAGGTGGTTGACGGCGTTACTTTTGCGGTGAAAGCCGGTGAGGTGCTGGGTATTGCCGGGGTGCAGGGCAACGGCCAAACGCAACTGGTTGAAGCGTTGACCGGCTTGCGTAAAGTAGTTAGCGGCCAGATTAGCATTAATGGCCAGGATTGCACCAATGCTTCACCACGTCACATTACCGAGTTGGGCTCGGCCCACGTGCCCGAAGACCGCCAGCGGGATGGGCTGGTGATGTCCTATCCGGTGGCCGATAACCTGGTGTTAAATACCTACTACTTGCCGCCGTTTGCCAAAGGCATTGTGCTGCAACGCGAGCCAATTTACCGGGCGGCGCAGGAACGGGTGAAGCAGTTTGACGTGCGCACGCCAAGTATCGAGGTGCCGACCTCTAACCTTTCCGGCGGCAACCAGCAAAAAGTGATTGTGGCCCGCGAGTTTAGCCGGCCCATCAAATTATTGATCGCCAGCCAGCCCACGCGAGGCCTGGATGTTGGCTCAATTGAATATATTCACCGCCGGGTGATTGAAAAGCGCGACGATGGCTGCGCCGTGCTGCTTGTTTCATCGGAATTAAATGAAATCATGGCCCTGGCCGACCGGATTGCCGTGATGTACAAAGGCCGGATCATTGACACCGTTCTCGCGCACGGCACCAGCAAAAATCATCTGGGCCTGTTAATGGCCGGCATTAAACCAACGGCCGAAGACCTGGCCCGCGAGGCGGCCGCAGAGGACGAGGAGTTCAACCCGGCTCTATGAAAGGGGTGTGCTTCAAATCAGTTGAAGGAGTGCAGAAATTCATTTTGCCTCTGCCAAAAAGCGGAATAAATTCCGCACTCCAGGGGTAGTCTCAACTCAAATGAAACACACCCTTATGAAAGGGAGTAACCCACCTTGACCGAGAAAAAACGTAGCTACGGTGACATTTTTAAACGGGCGCTCAACCCATTTGTGGCCGGTTCCCTGGGTGAAGCGTTGCTGTTGCCCCTGTTGGCCATTATCACCGCCCTGATTGTGGGCGCTATTTTTATTGCCCTCACCGACCCGGTGGTGTTGGCCGCGTTGGGCAATTTTTTTAACGCGCCCCTGGCGGCTGTGGCGGCCATAGGTAACAGCGTGGTCACGGCTTACGTGTCGTTGTTTAGAAGCAGTTTTGGCGACCCGGTCAGGATGGTCAACGCCCTGGTCAGCGGCGACCCGAATAGACTGCGGCTGGCTTTTTGGCCGTTATCGGAGAGTTTGGTGGCCTCTACGCCCTATATCTTTGCGGGATTGGCCGTGGCGTTTGGTTTCCGCTGTGGGTTGTTTAACATTGGGGCCGAGGGCCAATTATTCATTGGCGCCATTTGCGCGGTGTGGATTGGTTATTCCATTGGATTGCCCTGGATTTTTCACCTGCCCCTGGCTTTATTGGGGGCTATGGTGGGGGCAGGCTTGTGGGGGGCGGTGCCCGGTTTTCTCAAAGCCAAAACCGGCGCGCACGAGGTGATTACCACCATCATGATGAACTATATGGCTTACCGCCTGGCCGATTGGCTGTTACATGGCCCCATGATGCGGCCTGGTTATAACCCCATCAGCCCCGATATTTTGCCTTCGGCTTATCTGCCCAAATTTTTTGCCGACCCGATCCGTTTTCACGCCGGTTTTTTCCTGGCCCTGTTCATGGCCTGGGTGGTGTATTGGCTGCTGTTCAAATCCACCCTGGGTTTTGAAATTCGGACGGTGGGAGCTAACCCCAGCGCGGCCAAATACGCGGGGATGAACATCACCAAAAACTTTGTGCTGGCCATGGGCATCTCCGGCGCGCTGGCCGGAATGGCCGGGGCCAACGAGGTGTTGGGCTTGAATCATAACCTGGCTTCAGCCTTTTCTTCGGGTTACGGCTTTGACAGCATTGCTTTGGCCCTGTTGGGCAAAAGCCATCCGGCGGGGGTGGTGCTGGCGGCGCTGCTGTTTGGGTTTTTGCGCAGCGGAGCCACCGGCATGCAATCTTACGCCGGCATCCCTATTGACATCATCTCCATTATTCAAGCATTGGTCATTATTTTTGTGGCTGCGCCGGCCATCGTGCGTTCCATATACCGCATCCGGATCAGGCGCGAAGCAGGCGGTGAAGTGTTTACCCGGGGTTGGGGAGGTTAAAAATGAGTGTTATGACCATGACCACAGGTAACAGAACCAGGGTTGTTTCTAAAGGGCGGATGATAGGCATGGGCGTAACCTTTGTGATTTTGGGCCTCTTGATTTTTGCCTTTTTCTTGCCCGGCACAACCGTTGCCCAAAAAACAGAGTTTGGCTTGAACACCTTTACCAGGGTTGAGGTGATTTCACTGCCGCCGTTGATTTTACCCACGCAAATGGCCATCATTGCCGCCGGGCTGATTTGCCTGGGCTTGGGCGCATACCAACTGGTGCGCGGTTTTGGCCGGGCCACCGAGGTTATGCTGGGCTTGGTGGTGTTGATGTTTGTGATCGCTTTTCTCACCTGGGCCGCGCGAGACAATGCCTTCAACCTGACCGGCATTCTCAAAACCACCTTGCTGCTGGCCACGCCCATTGCTTTGGGCGGGTTTAGCGGCGTATTGTCTGAGCGAGCCGGGGTGGTGAATATTGCCATTGAAGGCATGATGCTCTCTTCGGCGTTCATGTCTACCCTGGTGGGCAGTGTCACCGGCAATTTGTATCTTGGTTTGTTGGGGGGAATATCCATTGGCGTGTTAATGGCCGCCCTGCACGGCCTGCTTTCGGTTAAATACAAGGTTGATCAAATTATCAGCGGGGTGGTGATCAATATCCTGGCCGTGGGTTTAACCAGTTACCTGGCCAGCCGCTTTTTAGAAAAGTACCAGGAGTTGAACAACCCCGGCACCTTCCAGCCGATTGCTATCCCGCTGTTATCCCGAATACCCATCATTGGCCCGGTTTTGTTTGAAAACAACCTGATTGTTTACCTGTTGTTTGGGTTAATGTTTGCCATTCACTTTATGCTGTTTTATACCCGGTGGGGCTTGCGCACCCGGGCCGTGGGCGAGCATCCCAAAGCCGCCGACACGCTGGGCATTAACGTATTTAATATGCGCTATATTAATGTGCTCCTGAGCGGGGCGGTGGCCGGGGTGGGCGGCGCGTACTTTACCATTGGTTCGGTGGGGCGTTTTGACGAAGTGATGACCGCGGGTAAGGGTTACATTGGTTTGGCCGCCATGATTTTTGGCAAGTGGACGCCCTTTGGCGCGTTTGGCGCGTCGCTGATTTTTGGCTTTGCCGACTCCTTGCAAACCAAGCTGCAAATTTTGAATGTGCCTATCCCCTCTGAATTTTTGTTGATGGCCCCCTATCTGGCCACCATTATTGCCGTGGCCGGCGTGATTGGCCGGGCCACTCCTCCGGCCGCAGACGGCATCCCCTACGAGAAATAGAGGAATATTCTTGAAGCAACATCGTTTAAAAAACACGCTGATAATCTTATTTATTATTGTTCCCACTTTGGCCTGTACCCTGGCCTCCCCCTTTGATCGGTTATTGGCAGATGCGATTGAGTCTACCCCAGAAATTACCCGTACCCTTCAGCCCACGTTTACGCTTACCCTGCCGGTCACCCCCACGCCAATCCATACCGCCACCCCTACCTTCACCCCTATCCCCACCAACACCGCCACGCCGCCTGCGCCCACCGCCACCCCCACGCCTGCCGCAACCGATACGCCGACCCCTGCCCCTACCAATACCCCGGCTCCCCCTCAGCCCCCCACCAACACTCCCCCTCCGGCAGAACCGCCTGCGCCCAAGTGGGAGTATCAATTAGCTGAAAATTACAGCCAACCAACCGAGTCTACGCTTTTGTCAATCATGGTGGCCATTCAAGACCACAACGGCAACTGGATACCCGGCTTGCGCGTAGTGGGCATAGACCCCCTGGGCGTGGTCACCAAGTCCGAACTCTCCGCGAAGGAACAAACAGGCTACACCCCTCCCAGTGATGTTATCAAAAGCGGCAACACCAAGCTTGAACCGTTGAGCGGCTACGTGACCGGCACCTGGCTGTTTCACCTGGAAACGCCCGACGGCAAACAGGTATCGGATACCTACCCGGTGAATATGGACGCCGAAAACAGGGTGTGGTACTTTTTCCGCTTCCAGCCAAGTTAATCCCTTGAGGATTATATTGTAATTAAAACGTAATCAGGAGTAGGGCAACGTTCCCATTGACGTTAAGCTCATTAATGCGGTATACTCAAGGCATAACGTTGGGGGCACTCTCGTTGGCTTGCTCTTAACTACAAGTCAGGTTAGCACCCCAAAGCAACCTGTTCCTTAACAATCAGATCAAAAAGCAGTGAGCGATGGGACCCCCTATACTTCTATATCTCAATCCTGGTGTGGGCTTTAATTTGTGATAGCTCGTCATCGTACATAGTTGTAAGGAGGTTCAACTATCATGTTACAACAACATACAGCTTCATTTATTTCGCTCAAAAGTTTTTTGTTTCTGATGGCCGGTGTTTTTGCGGTGGCCGCGGTATTATTGGTCATCCTCTTTACCTCGGCGGCTACGGTCACCGGCGGCACGCCCTTTTCCGCGGTTACTTTGGCCGAAGGGGCCAATACCGGCGTTTTGGCTCCAGGCGAACAACGCTGGTTCAAGTACAACCCGGACCCCTATGGGCGTTCAATCAGCCTGGAAAAATCCCTCACTTTAATGTTCACCCCCGATGATGGTAATCGCCGCTACCATGTTTCCCTGGAATTATTTGAAGAAGGGCAATTACAAAACTTCTTTCAGGGCGACACCAGCCGGATGAATAATTTTGGCGCGGCAGCGGTGGTTGACCGCGATGGCAACCCCGAAACCGGCGAATTATTTTGGCACGGCTGGCTTGACGGCAATAAAACCTATTATGTAATGATTGAAAACGGCAACGATATTGCCATTGATTATTGGCTTTTCACCGAAGATGTGGTGCGTTATGCCATGGGTGAACCGGAGCCGCCTAAACCGGAGGTCATTCCTGATGTAGGCACCAGCCCCGTCAATCCCGCAGCCCTGATGCCTGGCGTAACCAAAGGCTCGCTGGAGCCGCATACAAATTATTGGTATGCCGTCACCTACGTTGATTACACCAATAAGAATCAATTCAAAGACCAGGCCTATACCATGTTCTTTACCCCCGACGACGGCAATCGCCGGCATTATATCAACTTTGAACTCTTCCCTATGAGTGAACTGGGGGTGTGGACACGTGGCGATACCGGCAAAATGACCAACTTTGGGGCCGGAGCGTTGGTTTCCTGGGACGGGGATCCCAATACCGGCGAGCGTATCTGGCGCGGCTCATTGGTCAATGGTCTCACCTATTTAGTGGCGGTAGAAAATGGCTCGGACATGCCCATTGATTATTATATATTTGACAAAGTGGAAATGAACCCCGAGCTTGGCCCCAAATCGCCGCCGCCGGCCAAACGGGTTTTTGCCCAAGGCGAAGCCCCGGAAGCAGCCACAGCCTTGCAATTTGGCCTGAATAAGGGCACCGTGCCCGCGCATGGAGAGGTCTGGTACAAATTCCAGATTACCGATTTTGACGACCAGAGTTTTGAACCGATGGCCTTGACCATGATTACCACCCCGGATGACGGCAACCGGATTTACCACATGAACATGGACATTTTCACCGCCAATGGCGTTAACGGCTGGTCGCCCGGCGACAACTCCCAGATTACCAACATCGGCGCCGGCAGTGTGGTGTTCCGGGACGACAATCCCGACACCGGCGAAAAATTCTGGAGTGGTTGGGTGGTGGATAACGATTTATATTATGTTCAACTGCGCAACCATAATGATATTCCCATGGACTATTGGCTCTACACCGGCGATGTGTACCGCCCCGAACTGGGCGAACCAACCAAGCTGGTGGCGCGCACTGCCGATCCCGGCAAGGCTCCTTTTGCCGCTCTGCCGTTAGAAGTGGGCATCAATCAGGGCCAACTGAACCCCGGCGAGGAGCGTTGGTATAGTTTCAGCCGGGCCGACGTGAATGCCTCGGGCAGCATTGACACCACCTTTACCCTGGTCTTTACCCCCGACGACGGCAACCGGAAGTACAACGTGAGCCTTGAATTATATGAAGATCGGGGGCTACGAGATTGGGCGCCCGATAATCGCGCCGGGGCTATCAGTTTTGGCAAGGCCGGGGTGGTCAACCGGGATGACAACCCCGAAACCGGCGAAATGCTCTGGCGGGGCAGCGTGTATCGCAATAATGTTTACTATATGCGGGTTGATAATCGCAGTGACGCCGTGATTGATTACTGGATTTTCCCCGAGGATGTGATCAACGCCAATCTCCAGTAATGATTTAATGCTTTACCCTGGATTTTGTTGAAAAGTCTAAAGCCAAATACCCTATCTTTTGGATAGGGTATTTGGCTTTCAAAAAAGCATGCTGTTGGCTGCAAAATTTCCTTGTTTAACCTGGACGTGTTATACTTGGCTTGAATATAGCATCTCAACAAATCAGGTTCTGGGTAATCATAGCTCAAACTGGAAATAAGGGTGCAATCATTAGCAAAATATTGCTTATCGAAGATAACCCCCAAAATGCCCTCTTAATGAGGCGTATCTTGGAAGCTCGCCATCACGAGGTTATTCATGTGAGCGAGGGAGAAGCCGGCCTGACCAAAGCCTTTGAAGGAGCGCACGATTTGATTCTGGTTGACCTGGGCCTGCCCGATATTGACGGCCAAACGTTGGTCACGCTCATCAAACGTACTCCCGAATTGAAGGACATTCCGGTGGTGGCGGTCACGGCCTGGCCCGAGGATACGGCCAGAGAAATGGCCATGGCTTATGGCTGTGATGGTTTTATCTCCAAACCAATCAACACCCGTACTTTCCCTGATCAAATCGCCGAATTTTTAGTTAAAAACTGAACTTTATTACCCTCAATTCTGCATGACTATTCTTATTCCCGACAGAGTGCGCACAGCGCACCTTAGCCTCTCAACCAACCCCAGCTTCCATCTTATTCCTGCCAGCGCCTTTACCTACGAAGAGTTGACCGAGGCCTATAACCAAACCCGGGTTGATTACATTGTGCCTATGCCGATGAACGCAGCCAGGCTGCGTGAATATGTTGAAACGTATGACGTTGATATGGATGCTTCGGCGGTGGCTGTTGAGGATGACCACATGTTAGCCCTGGGGATGTTGGGCGTGCGCGAAGGGCGAGCCTGGATCACTCGTTTGGGTGTTGTTCGTAGCAATCGTCGCCAGGGAGTGGGCTGGACTTTGGTGACCCATCTGGTTGAACAGGCTTGCCAAAAAAAAGCGGCTTATATTGTGATAGAAGTGATTGATGATAATCTACCGGCCTATAGCCTTTTTAGCAAAAAGGGATTCAAGCCGGTGCGAGAGTTGTTGGTCTTGCGCCGTCCCCCCGCCAATGTAAAAATCACTCCCCCCGCCGCCAAAATTGAAACCCTCTCTTATGCTGAAGCCGTGCAATTATTGCAGAAGAGAGCGGCCAAAGCTTCCTGGATTGATGAATACGAGTCTTTGCTGAACGCCGGTAATCTCAGCGCCTTCCGGGCCACTTTAACAGACGGCAGCGAAGGCTGGCTGGTTTATCAAAATACAGTTTTTCAACTAAGCCGCCTGGTTATGCAAACTGAAGTGGGCAGCCAACTGAATATTGGCCGGGCTTTGCTGCACTATCTCCATACGGTCCATCCCGTTCAGGATACCAAAACCGAGAATCTTCCGGCCAACGACCCTCACTGGCCGGCCTTTAAGGAGTTAGGCTACCTGGTCTCCTTCCGCCGGGTGGAGATGGTCCTGCCCTTAAAATAGGCGCGGCCCCCCTTTTTATTGACGCCTTCCCCAAGCAGGCAACCGGGTTAAAAAGGTGGGCCAACAGCCCGGCCGTTGTTCTTCAAGCGGAACCCGGATTTTTTGCTCCCCATGCCGGGTTTCAGATTCTACATTTTTTAATTCCATGCCTTTTACTAATTTCATCAAGCGGATATTTTCGGCCATGATCCAGGCGGTAAAATGCGTAACGCCAAGCTTGCGTGCTCTATTGGCCAGCGTTCTCAAAAGGTACTTGCCCAATCCCTTGCGTTGAAAATCATCGCGGACCACAATGGCTACTTCGGCTTCGGTATCGGTGGGGGCGGCCCTGATAAAATGCGCCACGCCCACGGCTTGCTCCGCCCCCCCATCCCCGGCCACTGTGGCCACTACGGCCACCTTACACTGGGGGTTGTTATCGGTTAATGCTTTGGCCTCTTTCCACATGCGCTCTTCCGGTATTCTGGTGGTATAGAGGTGAAAGCGTAAGCGTTTGCTTTCCGGCGAAAGCCGGTTGAACATATCTACTAATAGCGCCGAGTCATCTTTTTCTAGCAGGCGAATATTTATTTTTTGGCCTGAGTGAGTGGTATAAGTGCCAAGTTTTTTCATGCGTGCGTTTACCCGTAGCGTATTTAAGGTATTGTATGCTCAGTATGATAAAATTGCAACCTGTTTGATTAAAATAGGTAGGACTTACGCACATCGTTGCTGCATTCCAGAGGTGACAGTCACTTTGTAAGTGACTGTCACCTCTGGAGGAACGTGCGTAAAGGGGGAAACATGTTAGCGCACAATCAGCACAGGCCGGTCCACTTTGGTGATAATCTGGTGAGTCAGGTCGTCCAGTAGAATGCGTCGCCAGCCCTGGCCCTGGTAGGCGCCAATCACCACCAGGTGATAATCCTCTTCTTGGGCTTCCTGCAAAATCTCGTCCACTACCAGGCCGTGGCGCACCTTGGGCTGGGGCTGTATGTTCAATGGCCGCAGGAGTTGGATGTCGCGTTGGAGCAGTTGCCCTTCAGGGGCTTGCTCCTCAATCAGTTCCCTGGCCCCGGCCCGCAATTGTTGGCCCCTTACCCCGGGGCCGGCGCTCAGTTGCGACATAACGTGCAAAATGGTAATGGTATCTTCCGGTTTGACCAGCTTGAACAACTGGGTGGTAAAACGCTGAAGCAGGGTCGAAGGTTCGGCCCCGCTATCGCACAGTAAAATGCGTTGCAAAGGGCTGATTTTGCCCTTGGCAATAATCACGGGGCAGGGCGCATGTTCCACCACCCGTTCGGCGGTTGAACCAAGTAAAAAGCGGGTGGCCAGGTCGTGCTGTTGCCGCTCGCCCACCAGCACTGCGTCGTAAGCCCCCTCCTCGGCTTCGCGCACAATCTCCTCCGCCGGGTGGCCCGTGCGAATCACGGGCTGTACCTGGGGCGGCTGCAAATCCAGAATCCGGCAGGCGCGAGACTGAATGGCCTCGGCTTTCAAGCGTTCGGTGTCGCGCCTGATGACGGTGATAATGGTTGGCACCCGGCTGGCCCGACCCGCTTGCAAAAGATGTGCGCCAAAACGCAGGGCCGCTTCCGAGTGGGGGGCGCCGCCGGTGGCCATTAAGATACGCACAGTGGACTCCTTTAAACCAGCATCAAGAGCAAGGGTATCACAAAAATGGTGGTCATAAACACGGCCAGGTTGCGATTGCGGAGGGTGATCCAGCTTACTGTTTCCAGCATCAGCCGCTCGTAGCGGCGGTAGATGAAGATCAGGATCAATACAGAAACCAGGGTAATGCTGCACATCTCCACAAAAACAATGGTGAAGGCCAGCGGGTTGTTTAGCAGCACCGCGGCCAGCAGGGTGTCAATAAAGGTGGTAATGTTAGCCCCCATAATGTAGGGGATAATGTTTTCCCGCCGCACAAAGCCACGATTGCTCAGCGGCACCAGGATACTGAGCGATACGCTGACCGACATAGAAATCAAAGTTATGGTTGCGCCCAGGGCAAACATAATCCACGGCCGGTATACCAGGCGCGACATCCGCCCCACCTGGCTCTCTTTGATGGTCATCTGGGGCAGGCAGCGATCAAAAAGATTGAAGCTGACAATGATGATGCCAACGCCTACCAGAAAAAGCGACCAGTTGGGCAGAAAATCGGTCAGGAGCCTCACAATAGGTTCAAAAATCAGGTCAATCACCGAATTGAGCAGCATGCCAGAGTCAAGCTGCACCGGATCAAGCGCCCTGGTATATAAAATGGCCGCGCCTACGGCCAGCCCCACCAGATAGGTAGTGCCGGTCACAATCAGCGATAACAGCCCCATACTCAAACTGGTTGACCGGTCGCGCCCGCGCAAAACGTAGATAAAGCCAATGAAAAGCACAATAAAACTGGCGCCCAGCCGGCTGCCTGTAATCATAGCAAACGCGCCCAGTTTGTCAATCACCCCGGCGTCAAAAAATGTAAGCGCCGCCGCCGCCACGGGTGAGCCGCTCATAATCACGTAGGCCAACAGCCAGCCAAAGCCCAGGCTGTTGGCGGCATTTGTTACGGCAAACCCGTCGCGCACCAGGGGCGCAATTCCCCGCGCTCCTTCTTTCATCAAGTTGATGGCCAAAATAAACAAAAACAGGCTGGCCATAAATAGGGCAATTTTACCCAACTGAACCTGCGCCCAGATTTTTTTCATTGTTCCTGGATAATTAAACATTTTTAAGGTCGGCCCGGCCAGTTCAGCCCTGTTTGGACCTGAGACAACGGGTTCTAAATCCAACGAACCTCGACTCATCTCAATCTCCTTTCGTTTGGGGCAGCCCATCCGCCGGCTCCAGGTTCAGGCCCGGTTCAATTTCGACCTGCCAAATAGTTTCGATTAATTCGTGGTAGGCCCGGGACCAGCCTCCTAAATCTTCCACGGTAAAAGTTTGAGCCAGCGGGGTAAAAGTTTCCCCGGCCAAACTGACCGGGCTTTCCCCGGCCAAACTGGCCGGGCGTTGGTGGTAACGAATGAAGGCTTGCTGGCCGGCCTCGCTCAAGAGATAGTTGACCAGGGCCTGGGCTGCCGGCCGTTCCGTCGTCGTAACGTTAGCGTCAACTACCACCGCCACGTGCTGCGCCACAATGGTGCGGGGCGGGATCACAATTTGCAGCAACGCGCCTCGCTGCAAGGCCAGGCGCGCATCTTGTTCGTACGTGACCAGGGCGTCACCCGCGCCCAATTCAAACAGGATCAACGTGGCCCGGGCCGATGGCCCCAACAGCCGCACGTTGCGCCAGATGTTTTTAAGTTGCGTCTGGGCGGCTGCCGGGTCGTCGGATTCCAGCAGGGCGCTGCCATACTCGGCCAGCACGGCCCAATCCCCGGCCCCGGAACTGCGCGGGTTGGCGTGCAGTAAGCGCAAGCCGGGCTGGGCCAGGTCATTAAAATCGGCAATCCCGGCCGGGTTGCCGGGACGGGTGACAATGATCATGGGGGTATAACTGACCGTGACCGGTTGAGTCTCCCATTTTACGCGCCGCCCCACTTTAAGCCAATTTACATGCTGCTCGTTGCTGAACAGGGCCACGTCTGCCGGGGCGCCCAGGTTGATTTGCCCGGCCAGCGTCCCCGACGGGCCAAACACGGCCTCGATGGTCAAATCGCGGCCCGTATCGGCTTCCCAGGCCTGTTCAAAGGCGGGAAAGATTTTCTGGGTGAGGACCTCTTCTTGCGTGCTGAAAGCGTACACCACCAACCTGACCGGGCCGCGGGCATTGCTCAAGAGGGTTTGCCCGCCATAAAAGGCAATAACGGCTACCAGGCTTGCGCCTAACAGCCAACCGGCCAGTTTACGCCACTGGGCTTGTTTGATTTTTGGGAACGCGAATAGTTTAACCACTCTAGCCAATGTCGCCTTGCAGATAAGCCCGGGTGCGTTCATCTTTGGGCTTGGTAAAAACTTGTTCGGCCGGGCCAGACTCGACCAGTTCGCCCAGCCACAAAAAGATAACGTGGTCGGCCAGGCGGCGAGCCTGCCGCAGTAGGTGTGTAACCACCACAATGGTCATCTTTTCTTTGAGTTCCAGTAGTTGTTTCTCGATACGTTGGGCCGAGATAGGATCCAGCGCCGAGGTCGGTTCATCGCCCAATAATACCTCCGGCTGCACGGCCAAGGCGCGGGCCAGGCAGAGCCGCTGTTGCTGGCCGGTAGAAAGCCCGGTGGCCGGTTTGCGCAGCCGGTCGTTCACCTCGTCCCATAAACCGGCGGCCCGCAGATTGCGTTCAACGGTTTGATCCAGCCCGCCGTTGCGCTGATTATGGATGCGTGGGCCATAAGCCACGTTATCGTAGATAGACATAGGCAGGGGGAAAGGTTTTGAGGCCAGCAAACCAACGCGGGTCCGCACTTCGGTCACGTCTACTCCGGCCTCGTAGATGTTGCGGCCGTTGAGCAAAACCTGTCCCGTTACCCGCGTGCCGTTTGTTTCTTCCAGCAGCCGGTTCAGGCTTTTGAGCAGCGTGGTTTTGCCGCAGCCCGAAGGGCCAATAATGGCCGTGATGCCCCTGCCCGGAATTTCTGCGGTTACATCCTTTAGGGCATGATGCGCCCCATACCAAATATTGAGATTTTGGATTTGAAGGTGTGGGTTTAACATTTTATCACTCCTGACTGTTAAAAGCCGGTCCGCTTGGCTACCGGACAATATGGGTGTTCAATCGCCCGGCCAATTTACGGGCGAGCAAACTGAGGGTCAATACAATCACGGTTAGCACCAGGGCCGAGGCGTAAGCTCGCTCCTGGACGGCCGGAAAGGGCGTGCCCAGTTGGAAAAAAATGGCCAGGGGCAATGAAGCCGCCGGACTGAAAAGGGAATCCGGCAGGCGATCGGTATAACCGGCGGTAAAAAGCACCGAGGCGGCGTCGCCAATGCCCCGGCCAAAAGCCAGCAAAATGGCGGTAAGCAGGCCGGGCGCTGTTTGCCGGATAATTACCTTGCCGGCCGTCTCCAGGCGGGTGGCCCCCAGGGCCAACGAAGCTTCTTTCAGGGCTGAAGGAACTACGGCAATGGCCTCGTCCATGCCCCGGGCCATAATCGGCAATTCCAGCAGGGCCAGGGCGATAATTCCGCCCAGCAGCGAGGCGCGCATGCCCAGCCAGACCATCAAGGTAAAGCCAAATGCGCCGTAAACAATGCTGGGAATGCCCCACAATACATCCAGGGCCAGGCGAGCCAGTTCGCCCATCTGGGAACGAGTCGCATAAATTTGCAAATAGAGGGCAATGGGCAAACTGGCCACCAGGGACAGGAGGGTGGCTCCCCCGGCCAGGTAAAGCGAGCCGACAATAGCGTTTAAGATGCCGCCCTCTTTGCCCAGGTAATAACCGCCCTTGGGAGTTTGGGTGAGCATGGCCAGGTTCAGGGCCGGCAGCCCTCGCCAGAGAATGGTAGCCAGGATGAGGGCCAGACTGCCCAAAACAATAACCATAGAGCCGGCCATCATGAGCTTAAAAAAACACTCTTCTGCTTTGCGCCTTTTCATATCAGCCTCTCCTCAGCCGGAAAAACCGCCGTTAGAAACAAAACCCAAACATCAACGGCAATAACCCATAAACTTTTAATCTCTAATTTCTGACTTCTAATCTCTAATTCCCAATTCCCCACGCCTATGCTTGCCGGACCAAGCGCACCAGCACCAGCCGCGAAGCCAGGTTGAACACCAGCACCACCAGCAATAAAATTAGGGCCGCGCCTAACAAAGCCGCATCGTACAGGGGAATGGACATCATCTCACCGTAGTTATTAGCGATGAGGGCGGTCAGGGGGTAAGCGGCGTCAAAGATGGAGTGGGGCACTTTGGGCATATTGCCCACCACCATTAGCACGGCCATTGTTTCGCCAAAAGCCCGGGAAAAGCCTAACACCACGGCGGCCATTACCCCGGCCAGCGAGTGTTTGAGCACCACGTGCTTGACGGTTTGCCAGCGGGTGGCCCCCAGCGCCAGCGAGGCTTCCCGCAAACCCTGGGGAGCGGCCCGGATAACTTCCTCGGCCACGGCGATGATGATGGGAAAGACCATCACGGCCAGCACCAGGCTCCCGGCCAGAACCCCGTAGCCGGTGGGGTTGTCGCTGCGGAAAAGGGGAATGAAACCCAACCAACCCCCTAACCCCGGCATAGCCACGTGCTCCACAAAAGGCACCACGGTGAGGATGCCCCAGATGCCAAACACCACCGACGGAATTCCGGCCAGCAGGTCAATGAATGGCTTAACCAGGCCGCGCACTCGCTCCGAAGCATATTCGGCCAGGTAAATGGCTGTTAAGAGGGAGGGCGGCACGGCGATAAACATGGCCAGGCCCGTCACCCACAAGGTGCCTATAATGAAGGGATAGAAGCCAAAAGCGCCTTTGAGGGGGTGCCAGGTGGTTGAAAACAATAACTCCGCCAGGGGTTTGCTGGCCAGGATGGGTTGGACGCGCAGGTAGAGCGCCAGGGCTATCACCGGCACCAGCAGGCCGGTCAGCAGAGTTAGCCAGGCCATCACCCATTTGCCCAGCCTATCTTGAAGACGGCGATTTAACCCCAGGGGAAACTGCCACGTTTCGGCGCGTTGCCGATACCAGGGGGTTGCCATAGTTTTTTGCATCGTATCTACCATCCTTTTGCTCTAAAGCGTGTTGACCTCACCTAAATGGTTGCATATTATTGGTTAGCTCAAGCATTAATTATTGGTAACTATTCACCTTGCCATGTCATTCTGAAGCCATAGGCCGAAGAATCTCTATGCGGCCCTGCTTTGCTTAGTTTTTGGTATACTGCATGGAGATTCTTCGCTCGTTCCTCGCTCAGAGCAACTGTGATTTAATTTTATCAAAAACGACGCACATCAA
>JAFGDY010000155.1 GCA_016931895.1 Anaerolineae bacterium | reverse complement strand
GCTATTTTCTTGGATTAACACTCATATAGATTTTCGCCTATTTGAAAAGTGTCAACTTAACTATTCGTAAGAGATGAACCATCCCGTTTTTGGCTAGGGGATTATAGCACAAAAGGCTTTCTGTTGTATAAAAACAGAAAGCCTTTTGTGTTTTGATGTTTGTTTTAGGTGTGGCTGAGACGTAAATACTTACAAAAGACCTTGAACCTGAAGCGCTTTTCAGAAAATAACCTTGATTCAAGGGGGAGAAAACTTGAAGGCATTAATTGGCTTTTTTAGCTCTTCCAGGGTTTTGGCCAGGTGTCGCACCTTGGAGCGAGCGAACATTAAATCATTTCTGAGCTTGCGCAACTCTTCCTGGTCAAGATGGGCTTTTTTGCTCAAGGTGGCTACCAACTTGTTGCACTCCGAAAGGTTGTTGATCAAGATGTCCAGGATTTCTTCGGGGGAAAGATTGTTGATATTTTGATCCATAGTTTACCGGCCCTCTGATGTTTGAGCTTTACTCTTATTATAGGCCGAAGCGGCGTTTATTTCACACGGAAAAAAGTACTAAGATGTGGCTGGTAGTGAGGGAGTATCCGCAAGCCCCAGAGTCCTTTAGGGTCTATTATTTTTGGACAGCCACTATCTCATCAATCTGACTCTATGGGGGGATGCACTGCCAGGTATTGCAATAGGAGATCGGCCATGCGCCCGGCGTTGTGGCCAATGATGTCGTAAGACTCCCACTGGGAAT
This sequence comes from Anaerolineae bacterium, assembly GCA_016931895.1. Lineage (NCBI taxonomy): Bacteria > Bacillati > Chloroflexota > Anaerolineae > Anaerolineae bacterium. Next base: position 23,960 of record JAFGDY010000155.1, on the reverse strand, counting down.
CATTGGTTCCGGCCAGAAAAATAGCAGCCCCTTTGACGTATTCATCCTGTTGTAAATTCTGATCGTACCAGATGAGTTGGTCCATATAAACTCCGGGGGGGTCATCGCGCAGTCCATTTTCCACCCACATGTCCACAAAATCCTGCCAACCCCTGGCCTCTTCCGGGCCGGGCCGGGGATGGATCAGGCCATCAACGCCGCACTCGGTGATCAGGATGGGCACATTGCCAAACCCCATTGGCTTGAGATATTGGCGATAGGCTTTCCGATAACGCAGGGTCAGCCAGCCCTCGTCGCCTTGATGAGGATCGTTGTTTGGCTGCAACCCGCCGGCCCGGAATTGCATAATCGGTGCAGAATATTCGTGCAGGCCCAGGTAGCCATTATATTGGCGAATGGCGGCCAGGGCCGGCTCAAAATTGGGCCATAATTCCAGGGGCGGATGGCCGGCGGCAAAATTTCCCACCACTGAACGAATGCCGTTTTCGGCCAAAAGGCGCGTGCGTTCGGCTTCAAATTCGGCCAGGCGTTTCATTTTGTCGGGCGTATCGGCCACCGGCTCGTTGTAGGCTTCCCAGGCGTCAAAAGCAGCCATACGGTTCGGTTCTGTGGCCAGGGGCAGGATTTTATTGACGTAATCCTGGACAAAGGGAATGGGGTCGGCGTCCAGGTTGAGTTGGCCTAGCACTATTCGGCCAACCATAAGGGTGCCGGGTGAGGCAGTTTTTAAGCCCTGCACAAAGCCGGGGTCAATTTCTAGAGTTTTTACCAGAGCCGGTTTACCTTTGGTCACCAGGTCCAACACTTTGGGGTCGAATTGGGTCACAAAAAGGCCCAACTTGCTGGGGGGGCCGGGCGGATAGGGCGTAGGCGTGGGAGTGGGGGTGGGGGTGGGGGCAACGGACGGTTCAGCCGTTGGTTCAAGGGGGATCTCAGTTTGCGGTATTGCGGTGGGCCGGGGCATAGTACTGGTGGGGGTAGGGGTATCGGGCGCAAGGGTGGAGGAGGGAATAGGGGTATTGGCGGCGGTGGGCGTAAAGCTGGGCGGGACGGTGGATGTGTTGGTTGGGATGGAGGTGGAAATGCGCGCCGCAGGAGAACGATCCAAAAGATTAGTTAACCGGCAGGCTTGCAGGAAAGTGATTAAACTGACAAAACCGGCCCCGCTCATAAAACGTCTTCTATCCATAATGTTTCTGCGCTTTCAAAACCCAAGGCGGCTATTCCTCGTTCCCAAGCTGTATTTGGAAAAATGATGAAGAGAAAAGCCGTTTTTACCTATATCTTAAAAACCCATTTGCGGGGAGGAATCTTACCATCAGGCCGTGATGAGTCAAAATCATCGTCGTTGTCCTGAAGGGGCTTATCGGCTAAAACTCCGTTTGGCGCGTCTACTTCATGGGCGTAAACGGGACAGCCGTGATATTTGAAGTAACAGGTATCACAATGTAAGCCGGGCCGGGCCATCACTTCGCCCCGGGCCAAAGCCTGGCTTGGTTCGCGAAGGTCGCTCAACTGATGGCGATATTCGTCTTCGCTCAACTCAATGGTGACCCGCTCGTTAAGCGATAGCCACCACTCCTGGATACGCACCGGGCGTTTGAGAGGATAGGCGGCGGCGACAAGAGCGTGATAAATGGTGATGGCGTGATCTTGCCGTAGATCGGCGGTGGTGGGCAGCGGGCCGTTTTCGGTGCGGAAAAGGATAGCCAGGATGCCGCTGTCGGAGGTTTTGTCCAGCCGGTCTACGGTGCCTTGCAAAGATAACTTCACGCCGCCAATTGAGATTCTGAGTTGTATGGTTTCATTCCCGGCTATCATGTAGGGCCAGTCCTGGGCTAACCGATGGTGGTATTGCTCGATGATGGTTTGCGCCTGGGGATAAGGGGCCACTTTGTTCAGGCATGCTGCCAGCGATACACGCGCCGGGCCACCCGCCGCGTGCAGGTGTTGGATAGTTTCTCGCACCAGCTTATCAAGCGAATCCGGCGTCTGGTCATGCGGAAGCGATGATTTTTGCTGTGAAAAGTGATAGTGCAGCGGGCATTGGGCCAGCACGCGCACTTCGCTGGGCGTAAGCGGAATGGGTTGTTTGACCATACCTAAACATTAGCACAAATGAGCTATCTCGTCAAGATGAATTATACAATCACCAGGTTATCTCGATGAATAACCGTATGGCCGTAATCAAAGCCTAAGATTTCCTCAATTTGGTCGGAGCGTTTGCCCTGGATGGCGCTTAAATCTTCTGATTTGTAATTAGTAATCCCCCGGCCTATCTCTTGCCCGGCCGGATTTAAAACGCGAATGGTCGCTCCCCGGTTGAAATTCCCGGCTACCTCGATCACGCCAACGGCCAGCAGGCTTTTGCCTCGTTTAATCAAGGCTTCAGCCGCTCCGGCGTCTATTTTTACTTCACCCTGGGCCGCTTCGGCCAGGATCCAGCGCTTGCGACTTTCTACATGACTGACCTGGCTGGGAAAGCGAGTGCCCAAAGTTTCACCTTTTACTACCCGCAAAATGCAATCCGGCTCGCTGCCGGGAGCAATAACCGCCTCTACCCCGGAACGGGTGGCCAGTTCTGCCGCTCTGATTTTGGTGACCATCCCCCCGGCGCCCACGCCGCTATTGCTGCCGCCGGCCGCAGCCCGAATGGCATCGTTAATGGTTACCACTTCTTGGATGAGTTGGGCGCTGGCGTCTTGCCGGGGATCTTTGGTGAACAGGCCCGGTTGGTCGGTGAGCATAATCAGCAAGTCCGCATCTATGAGATTGGCCACCAAGGCCGAGAGCGTGTCATTATCGCCAAATTTGATCTCCTCTACGGCCACCACGTCGTTTTCGTTGATGATGGGCAGCACCTTTTGTTGGAGCAGGAGGTGTAAGGTGTTGCGGGCATTAAGATAGCGGGTGCGGTGGGCCAAGTCGGCGCGGGTCAACAGGGCCTGGGCCACGGTAATGTCGTACAGGGCAAAGATTTGCTGGTAAAGAGTCAGTAAACGCCCCTGGCCCACCGCGGCGAGCATTTGTTTATGAGGGATGCCCTTAGTTTGGGAGCGCGACTTGATCCCCAATAGCTCGCGTCCGGCAAAGATAGCGCCTGAAGAAACCAGGAGCGGCTCATGCCCGTCGCTGATCAGGGTAGCAATTTGCCGGGCCAGATCAACCAGCCGGGGACGATACAGGCGTTCCGTGCCGGCTCTCAGAACGTTGGTGCCAACTTTGATGACAATTCTCATAAATAAATATGTGAGCGGGTAAGGAAGCGATTGAGCGAAAATTCTTTTTTAGGACTTACGCACGTTCCAGAGGTGACAGTCACTTTGTAAGTGACTGTCACCTCTGGAATGCATCAACGATTTGCGTAAATCCTATTTTTTTATAAAGGTTCGCTTCGTTACTGCAACAACCTTTCTATTTTTCTGTTGACGTTATTGAGCGTGGGTGGTTTGGCGAAGGATGGTATAGGCCGGGCGGGGAGTCCGGTCCGGATTCAGTACAGCGTACCAGCGCATCGGCTCCGAGGCAGGATACCAGGAGACCGTGCTGAAATCAAGATTAAATAAAAAGAGCGCTTCCACAAAGGGCCACTCGTATTCAGCTTTGGCGTAGGTGCGGGCCAGGTATTCGGCTTGCTGCGCTTCGGTAACGCCGATAGGGGTATGTTCCCCCAGGTCCCAACTGCTTTGCAGCACCCACCCCACTTCGGTAATCCAAATGGGCGTATCGCCGTCGTCATTAGCTTGCATAACTTTGTGTTGTTCAACCACCCGCGTAAGCGACAGCCCATCGGGATCAGGTTCATCGGGGCTGCGGCCATAAGCATAAGGATGGCTGCCCAGAGCGTCAAAATAACCTTTGGCCCCGGCCTGGTACATGCCTTGTAAAAAAGCCAGGTCGCCGTAAGCAGTGGGCGACCCCTGGCCGGTGGTGGCCAGGCCGCCGCTAATCACCAGGGCTTCCGGGTCTGTTTTTTTTATGGCCGGGTAGGCTGTTTGGAGCATTTGGGTATAATCCGCCGAATTGGGCTGGAGATACCCCCATTCATAATGCAGGTTGGGTTCGTTCCAAATTTCATAGGCTGCTACTTGTCCCTGGTAGCGACTGACCAGGGCGGTTAAAAAATTAGCCAAGTCGGCCATATTGGTGGGGGGATGGGTGTACATACTGTCGGTGGGACGCGCCCATTCCGGCGTGCCATGTACGCGCAAGAGAATTTTGACCTGCTGGTCGCCAAAAGCTTTAACCACGTTATCCGGGTCCACCCACCGAAATTGGCCCGGCTCAGGTTCTACCGTGGCCCAATTAACATAGCCCTTGGCCCAGGTAAAACCCATATCGTTGATCAAATACGCCAGGCTCAGATCGGCCATATTAACCCCGGCGATTAAGTCAGAACGAGGCGGCGGGTTCAGGGCCGGGGCGGCCTGGGCAATGCTGGCGGAGGCAGGGGGGGTGAAGGTAACAGTGGGATTGATGGTTAAAAAATCATCCCAGGCCCCGTCTATGGTCAGGCGGAGAGGATCGCCGCCGCCGGCCGGCAGGGTATATACTTCGTGATTGCCGGTTTCCCATGAGGTAAAGGTGAGCCATTGGCCGTCGGCAGACCAATCCAGCGAACCCAACCAGGCGCTGCCTTGATACAGCCGGATCATATTATCCACTTGGGGACCGATAACGTAAATACCGGCCCGGTTTTCTTCGTCCCAACCGATGAAGGCCAGGCGTTGGCTATCCGGGGCCCAGGCCGGGGCGGTGCCCTGAACCGGATGGGGTGTGACCAGTTGTTCGTCGGTGCCGTCGGGCCGGATGCGGTAAATTTCTTCAACGCCGTTGCGCACGGCGGCAAAAGCCAAGTACTTGCCGTCGGGCGACCAGGCCGGGAGGCGCTCCAATTCCTCGTTGAAGGTGAGTTGGATGGCGGTATTCTCGTTGATATTTTGCACAAAAATTTCCGGATCACCGTCTCGCTCAGACACAAAGGCCACGCTCTGCCCGCTGGGAGACCAGGTGGGGCTGTAATCCCAGGCCGGTTCATTGGTCAGGTTGCGGAGCTGAAGATTTTCTTCAGTTTGGCCGGTGTTCAGCAACCAGATGTCGCTATTACCGGCGCGGTGGCTGGTGAAAGCCAGGCTTCGGCCGTCGGGCGACCAGGCCGGGTCCCAATCAGCGTCGGGGTGGTTGGTCAAATTGAGCAGTTGGCCGGTCTGGTCCAAAACAAAAATGTCGCCTGCGCCGCTGCGGTCGGAGGCGAAAGCGAGAATGAAGGAGGGCGCTTCTTCTTTTGAGTAGCAGGTGGAGAGGCCGAGGGGGGAGAGGAAGATAATGACGATCAGCCCGGCTACGGTGGCAAAAGCATGTTTTTTACGCATAGCGCCTAAGTATAGCACCAGAGGGCGGTAGGAGCAAGGGGTAGTGGTTACATTTCGACTGATGATTTACAAATCCTCTCAGGGGAAAATGATTCTCATCAGTCAAATCTTTACCATTACCGGAGCAAGTTGGGTAGGTTGGGGAGCGCTTATTAAAAAATCGGTGAGTTAGTGAATAACAAGTTGTGATATTAGCAATTAATCATTCACAATTTTCCAAAGTCACCTACCTAATTTTAGGTACTTGCAGGAGTATTTTTACGTAGAAAAGGCCATTAAAAAGGTGGTCTTTTTTTTATTGAAATCCATCCCTTTTACCACTGCGCGGGGACCAAAAAGGTGATACGATGATAGAGTTGAAAAAGAAAAATGCCGAGAATCCCTGTAATTGTTGGCGAACCCAATCTTTTAACTTCACCAGAGGAGGTACACCATGGAAGAACAATTGGTTGTTTTTGAACTCAATGAAGAATCGTACGGGGTGAATGTAACCCAGGTGCAGAGCATTATCCCCATGCAGGAGATAGTGACGGTGCCCAATGCCCCCATCTTCATTGAAGGTGTGGTCAATTTGCGGGGATCGGTGATCCCGGTGATTGACCTGCGCCGTCGTTTCAATTTGCCGCTGCCACCGGACCCGGAAGGCAACGGCAAAAAAGGCAAGCGTAAACAGGTGATTGTGATTATGGAATTGGATGATTTGCTGGTGGGCCTGATTGTGGACAGAGTGACCGAGGTGACCAAAATCGCCGAGGCTGATGTTGAACCACCGTCACCTTTGTTAGCCAGCGTGGACACGGCTTACCTGCGCGGCATTGGCAAATTCAAAAAGAAAGCCGATGAGGAAGCCGGCGAGGTTGAAGGCAAATTGGTCATTCTGCTCGACCTGAACCGCGTGTTCTCGCGGGAAGAGCAGCAGGCGCTGGTTGAGGCGGCGTAATGTTAAAGTGACTTATTTTCGGTTGCTGACCGGGAATATCCAGCAGGTATTGTAGGCAATACCATGATGTTTATACAATTACAGGCAAAAGTTCTCCAGCATAATGTGTTTCCAACTGAAGGAAATGCAGGTTGAATCGAAAGGTTGATAGAACGGCCCTTGCTACTGGACCTTCCTAAAAATGATTCAGGAGATGATTAAAAATGTTGGCAGATATGGAATTCATTGTATTTATTAGCGTGTCCCTTATTGCTTTCATATTGATGATGTTAATTGTATATTTGGTCTTTGGCCGGGGGGTGGCGCTAAAATTAGCTTTTGTTGTGGCCGGTAGTTCTTGGGCTGGAGTAGCCGGACTCTTTATTGTCTTTAAATGGGGTTATACGGTTTTGAATTTAGCCATAACAACCGTAATTGTTATGCCGATTGTGGTGGGGGTGTTAATTGTGATGATCCGGCAAATCATTATCCCGATTAAGCGCATGGCCGAGGCGGCAACCGAAATTGCCAAAGGTAATTTGGACCAATCGCTAGCGATAAAAAACAAAGATGAGTTGGGTGATATGGCTGCTGCTTTTCAAGAAATGATCACCTACTTACAAACTATGGCCCAGGCCGCCGATTCTCTGGCGCAAGGTGATCTGGCTGTGCAGGTCAGGCCCCAATCGGGGCAAGATGTGTTGGGTATTTCTTTTAGCCAGATGACGGCTGACTTGAATACCTTGATTACACAGGTGCAGCGAAGCGCCAACCAAGTGGCCGTCGCCAGCCAGCAGTTGAACAGCTCGGCCGACCAGGCCGGAGCGGCCAGCCAGCAGGTGGCCTCCACTATGCAGCAGATTGCCAGCGGCACCAGCCAGCAAACACAGATGGTCACCGAAACAACAAACACGGTAGAACAGATGGCCCGCGCCGCCGAGGGCATTGCCCGGGGCGCACAGGAGCAGGCCGCCGGAGTACAAAAGTCGTCGGACTTATTCAATGAAATGGACAAGATTGTGGGCCAGGTGGGCCAGATAGCCAACTCGGTGACCGAGGCCAATAACAAAGTAACTCAGGCCGCACGGCACGGCGTGGCGGCGGTGGAGCAGACCGGCCAGGGCATGCAAACCATTCGCGCCCGCACCCTGGAAGCGGCTGAACGGGTCAAAGAGATGGGGACTCGCTCTAAAGAAATTGGCCGCATTGTGGACACCATTGACGATATTGCCGACAAAACCGACATGCTGGCCCTCAACGCGGCAGTTGAGGCGGCCCGGGCCGGGGAGCATGGTCGCGGCTTTGCCGTAGTGGCCGACCAAGTGCGCAAACTATCCGAGGATTCCAAAAACGCCACCCGCAACATCGGTGAGTTGATTGAACGGGTGCAGGCTACAATCAACGAGGCTATAACGGCCATGCAAAACACTACTGCCGAAGTGGATAACGGCATTAAGTTAGCCGGGGACACCACCGGTTCATTGCAGGAAATTTTGCGGGCTGCCGAAGAGGCGGCGGAGTTGGCCGAACAGATTGGTTCAGCCGTAGCCCAGTTGAAGCAAAAAAGTGGAGACGTGGTGACAGCGGTAGATTCGGTGAGCACGGTGGTGGAGGAAAATACGGCCGCGGCAGAACAGATGGCGGCCAACAGCCAGGAAGTGACCCAGGCTATGGAAGGCGTGGCCAGCGTGGCCGAAGAAAATAGCGCGGCCACCGAAGAGATCAGCGCTTCCGCCGAAGAGATGTCGGCCCAGATTGAAGAGGTGGTGGCCTCGGCGGAGGAACTGGCCGCCCTGGCTGAAGAACTGCAAGCGGCTACGGGCCAGTTCCGGGTGAACGGGGTGCCCAAGGTTGAACCGGAAAAGCCGAAACGCGGCTGGCAATCTGCCAGGAAATCGGGCAAACAGCAGCAGCCGGAGCCGGCGTTAGGCCATCATCAGGGGGATGGGCATAGCGGGGAGGGGTAGGAATGACATCTAAATAACTTGTCCATTCGCCATACCGGAACTCAGGGGACCTCGTAGGGAATCTTGAATTTCCGATAAGTTCCCCTCTGAACATCTATCATTCCTAAAGTTATTTCTGCAGGAAAGGTTTTTTGAAATGAACCTAGATTACTATATGAGTTACCTTATTCTCTTCAGCGCGATTGTGGTGGGCTGGATAACGATTATGGCAACAATGTATTGGGTTTATCGCCGGGGTGTTGCTATGCGGTTGACCTTTATTTTATTGAGTTGTGTCACCCTTGCCACTATTGTGGCTTTTATGTTAGGCTACGAGGGTATCACGTTAATCAGGGTAAGTTTGGCGCTTGTTTTTGTAGTCCCCATTCTGATAGCTTTGTTTTTGATGATGATCAGGCAAATCGTCAATCCCATTCAACAGATGGCAACCGTAGCGGAAGGTATTGCTACAGGCGATCTCGAGCAGACCATTACCATTAAAAGTAAGGATGAGCTGGGGGACATGGCCGCAGCCTCCACTCGCATGATTGCCTATATCCAGCAGATGGCCGAGGTAGCCGACTGCCTGGCCCAGGGAAATCTGATGGTTGATGTGACCCCCCGATCCGACAAGGATGTGCTGGGCCATGCTTTCCGCCAGATGATTAATAATTTGCGCTACCTCATTGACCAGGTCCAGCAGAGCGCCAACCAGGTGGCCAGCGCCAGCCAGCAATTGAACGCTTCATCGGAGCAGACCAGCCAGGCCAGCCAGCAGGTGGCCTCCATCAGCCAGCAAGTGGCCGAAGGGACCAGCCGCCAGACCCAGGCTGTGACCGAGGCGACGGGTAATGTTGAACAGATTGCCCGTGCGGCAGAGGGAGTAGCCCGGGGTTCTCAGGAGCAGGCGCAAGGGGTGCAAACGACCTCGGAGTTGATCAACGAAATGGCCGGCATTGTAGATAATATTAGAGAGATTGCCGGAGACGCGGTGGGTAAGGTGAAAGAAATGGGGGTGCGTTCAAAAGAGATAGGCCGGATTGTGGAAACCATTGATGACATTGCCGATAAAACCGATATGCTGGCCTTGAACGCGGCGGTAGAGGCGGCCCGGGCGGGGGAGCATGGGCGTGGTTTTGCGGTGGTAGCCGATCAGGTGCGCAAACTTTCTGAGGATTCCAAAAGCGCCACCCGTGATATTTCCAATTTGATTGAACGGGTGCAGGGGACGGTGAACGAAGCCATTGCGGCTATGGAAGGGGCGGGGATTCAGGTCAATAGTGGGGCTGGCGGTATTATTCAAGCCGTGACAGAGTTGAAACAGAAGAGCAATGGGGTGGTGGCGGCCATAGAGACGGTGAGCACGGTGGTGGAAGAGAATACGGGCATTGCCGAAGAGATGGCGGCCAATGCCAAAGAAGTGACAACGTCTATGGATGGCATTGCCGGTATAGCCGAAGAGAACAGTGCCGCCACCGAAGAAGTCAGCGCCTCGGCTGAAGAGATGGCGGCCCAGATTGAAGAGGTGGTGGCTTCGTCGGAGGAGTTGTCGACCCTGGCCGAGGAGTTGCGGATGCTTACGGATCAATTTCGGGTGGATGGGGCGCGCAAGGTTGAACCGGAATAGTCGCAACATAATTTGCAAACTGCCAAAACGCCAGTCAAACAGCCGCAGTCGGAGCCGGTGTTGGCCCACCATCAGGGAGATGGACATAGCGCGGAGGCTTAGGCGTGATAGGTTATGCAGAGGATTTTTCTCGGTTGTACTCCGTTTTTGAAATAACATCTCACTGAAGTGATTTTTACAAGGGAGGTTTTTTGAAATGAACCTGGATTATTATATGAATTACCTTATTTTTTCCGGCGCGCTGGTGGTTGGCTGGATATTGATTTTACTGACGATGTATTTGATCTATCATCGGGGTATTGCTATTCGCCTGACCGTTATTTTGTTGGGGTGTGTCACCGTTGCAGCTCTTTTGGCTTTTGTGCTGGGCAACGAGGGCATTACATTAGTCAGGGTTAGTATTGCGTTGGTGATTGGGTTGCCCATTCTGATTGCTTTATTTCTGATGATGATCAGGCAGATCGTCAACCCTATCAAACAGGTGGCCGCCGTGGCCGAAGGCATTGCCGGGGGAGACCTCAATCAAACTATCACGGTTAAAAGCAAAGATGAAATTGGCGATATGGCGACCGCCTTTCGGCAGATGATTTTGAATTTGAGCACCTTGATCGGCCAGGTGCAGCAGAGCGCCAAGCAGGTGGCCGACGCCAGTCAACAATTGAACGCTTCAAGCGAACAGGCGGGCGCGGCCAGCCAGCAGGTTGCTTCAACCAGCCAGCAGGTGGCCCAGGGCACCGGCCGCCAAACCCAGGCCGTCACCGAGATTACCACCAATGTTGAACAAATAGCGCGCGCGGCTGAAGGGGTGGCCCGGGGGTCGCAAGAACAGGCCAGAAGCGTGCAAACCACCTCGGAACTGATTAACGAAATGGCCGGTCTTGTGGAAAGTGTCAGCCGGATCGCCGGCGACGCGGTGGAAAAGGTCAAAGAAATGGGGGGGCGCTCCAGAGAGATTGGCCGTATTGTGGAAACAATTGACGACATTGCCGATAAAACCGATATGCTGGCCCTGAACGCGGCGGTGGAGGCCGCCCGCGCCGGCGAGCATGGCCGTGGTTTTGCGGTGGTGGCCGACCAGGTGCGCAAACTTTCTGAGGATTCCAAGAGCGCCACCCGCGACATTGCCAATTTGATTGAACGGGTGCAGGCCGCCGTTAACGAAGCCATTGCGGCTATGGAAGGCGCGGGCGCTCAGGCGTATTACGGCGGCGGCGGCATCAGGGGGGCCGTGGCTGAATTAAAACAAAAGAGCGACGGGGTGGTGGCGGCCATTGAATCGGTGAGCACGGTGGTGGAAGAAAATACGGCCATTGCCGGGGAAATGGCGGCGAACGCGAAAGAAGTAACTGATTCAATGGAAGGCATTGCCGGTGTTGCCGAAGAGAACAGCGCCGCCACCGAAGAGGTCAGCGCCTCGGCCGAAGAGATGTCGGCCCAAATTGAGGAAGTGGTCGCTTCTTCGGAAGAATTGGCCGCGCTGGCCGAAGAGCTGCGGGCGGCCACTATTCAATTTCGACTCAAAGAAAGCCATTAACCCGACTTTATTCAGAAAAAGAATTTAAATTTCTAGCCGGTAGGGACAGGACATTGTCCTGTCTCTACCAAAAACATTAATTGAACAACTACAACTAGGAGCTAAAGAATGGATATGCGGATGTTGTTTCAAAACAGCTTGGTTATGTTGGGGTTGCTTATTCCTGCGGCGGCAATAGTTTTATTGGGGGTCAGAATTCTGGCCGGCCGGGGCATTGTTCTTAAGTTGGGTTTTGCCGCCCTAACCGCTATTGTGGTTGATGTAGAACTTGGTTTTATCCTGGGCCAGCTTGGACTTACGGTTATTAATACCATAGTGCTGTACACGATTGGTATTATCACCACCATCCTTGTGCTTTATGTGATGTTTCGGGTGGTTGTGGCGCCTATCCAAACCCTCATTGCCGTGGGAGAAAGAATCGCTCAAGGCGATTTGAGGGAAACCGCCAGTTATGAAAGCAAGGATGAAATTGGCCAATTAGCAACTGTGTTGCGGGCTACCATCGCTTACCAAAGAGAAATGGCCGCAGTGGCCGAAAAAATGGCCGGTGGAGACCTTTCGGCTGATGTGTCGCCCAAATCCGCCGACGACGTGTTGGGCCACGCTTTTACGCAAATGGTGGCTTACCAGCAGCAAATGGCCGGGGCGGCCGCTCGCCTGGCCCAGGGTGACGTAAACGCTCAAATCACCCCCTCATCCGAGAAAGATTTGTTAGGCAACGCCTTTAGCCGGATGGTGGTTTACCAGCAACAAATGGCCGACGCGGCCGGCCGTTTGGCCCAAGGCGACGTGTCGGTTGAAGTTACACCGCAAACCAACCAGGATGTGTTGGGCCACGCTTTTAGCCAGATGATTGCCTATCAACGGCAAATGGCCGAGGCCGCTGAACATCTGGCCAGGGGAAATTTGGCGGTTGACGTTGCGCCCCAATCCAATCGGGATGCTTTGGGCAATGCCTTTAGCCAGATGGTGGTCAATTTACGCAAGCTGATCGGCCAGGCGCAACAGAGTGCGGCGCAGGTAGCTAATGCCAGCCAGCAATTGAACGCTTCCGCCGAACAAGCTGGTCAGGCCAGCCAGCAAGTGGCTTCCATTACCCAGCAGATTGCCCAGGGCACCGGCCAACAAACCCAATCTGTGACCGAGGTTACGGGCAATGCGGAGCAAATGGCCCGCGCGGCCGAAGGTATTGCCCGCGGCGCGCAAGAGCAGGCCATAGGAGTTCAAAAAACATCCGGCTTGATTGATGAAATGGATAAAATTGTGGGACAGGTGGGTGAGGTGGCCAACTCGGTGACCGGGGCCAACGCTAAGGTTACCCAGGCGGCCCGCCACGGAGTTTCTGTTGTTGAGCAAACCAGCCGGGGGATGGGAACTATTCGCGCTCGCACCGTTGATGCCGCTGAAAAAGTCAAAGAGATGGGCAACCGCTCCAAAGAAATTGGCCGCATTGTGGAAACAATTGATGACATTGCCGATAAAACCGATATGCTGGCTTTGAACGCGGCAGTTGAGGCCGCCCGCGCCGGCGAGCATGGCCGTGGTTTTGCCGTAGTGGCCGACCAGGTGCGCAAACTTTCGGAAGATTCCAAAAGCGCCACCCGCGACATTGATAAACTCATCGAACGCGTGCAGGACACGGTTAACGAGGCGATTGCGGCCATGGAGAATGCCGCCGTTGAAGTTGATCATGGCACTCAGTTGGCCGGAGACACCACGCAATCATTGCAAGATATTTTGCAGGCGGCCGAAGAGGCCGCTTCGCTGGCCGAAGAGATTAATAAAGCGGTAACTCAACTCAAACAAAAAAGCGAGGGCGTGGTGGCAGCGATGGAGATGGTCAGCACAGTCGTTGAGGAAAATACGGCGTCGGCAGAACAGATGGCCGCCAACAGCCAGGAGGTGACTCAGGCAATGGAAGGCGTGTCCAGTGTGGCCGAAGAAAACAGCGCCGCTACCGAAGAAGTGAGCGCCTCGGCCGAAGAGATGTCGGCCCAGATTGAAGAGATGGTGGCCTCGGCCGAAGAACTGGCCGCCCTGGCCGAGGAATTGCGCACGGCCACAGCACAATTTCAGGTTTAAATCACAAATGGCAAACGGTAAACCGAAAATCGTAAATTGTAAATTGTAAGGGTTGATTATGGCTAGAAAACCAAAATCCACAACGTTAACGTTTGACATTACCAGCGATGAACTGGAAATGTTTTTGGATGATGTCAACGAACGATTGCAAGCTATGGAGAGCGGCCTGCTCCATCTGGAAAAAAAGAGCGACCCTGACACCCTTAATTCCGTTTTTCGGGCGGCGCACACGCTCAAAGCTTTTGCCGGAACTGTGGGCCACCATCAGATGGCCGACCTGACCCACGCCATGGAAACACTTTTTGGCGAAATGCGGGAGGCCAGGCTGTCGCCCACCCAGACCATTATTGACGAGCTGCTGACCGCGATTGATATTTTAAAAGCTTTGCGCGATGAGATTGTCACTCGCCGGCCCAGCGGGGTTGACGTGGTCGCCTTGTTGGCCCGGCTGCGCGCGCTGCAAAATGCTGAGAATGAGTCAGAGAAACCGGCTACGGTTTCAGCCCCTATTGAGCGCCAACTAATGCCGGAGCAGGCCGTCCTGGCAAGAGAGATGGTCGAGGCCGGGCAAATTGCCCTGAAAATTGAGGTAGTCACGACAGCAGAGGCTTTTGCCCCGGCCGCCCGGCTCTACCAGGTGGCCCTGACGCTGATGGAAGCAGGAGAGATCATGGCGCAACAGCCGGGGTTGGATGACATCACAGAAGAAGATAAACGCTTGTGGTTGATCCTGGTCACATCGTCTGAGGCTGAAGAGGTGGAGCAACTCTTGCGTGAGATTGACGACCTGGCCGAGTTTCACGTTCAACCGTACCCCGTCGCTGGTGTGGCGCAGCCTGACAGAGCTTTGTCCCCCACTACCATTGAGCCGGGGGTTGAGCATGCGCTTGACAAAACCGTGCGCATCAGCATTGAACGGCTCGATATTTTGATGAACCTGGTCGGCGAACTGGTCACCAATCGCACCCACCTGTTGCAGATTGAAAACATGCTGCGAGCGCAATATGGCAAAGACGGGAGCGTGGGTGCTCTGAGCGAAATGGCGCCCCATTTTAGCCACGTGGTTGACCAGTTGCAACAAGAAGTGATGCGGGCGCGGATGCTGCCGATTGCTTCTTTGTTCAATAAATTCCCCCGCCTGGTGCGCGACGTGGCCCGCGCGGCCGGCAAACAGGTTAGCCTGATCATTGAAGGCGAGGCCACCGAATTGGACCGGGCCGTGATTGAGGCCGTTAACGACCCCCTGATCCATTTGTTGCGCAACGCGGTGGATCATGGCCTGGAAACGCCGGAAGTCCGGCAGGCTTTGGGCAAAAGCCCTACCGGCGTGGTGCGTTTGGCCGCCGCCGCCGTAGAAGGGCAGATTGTGGTTACTGTGTCCGACGATGGCCGGGGCGTTGACCCGGACCGCATCCGCCGGGCCGCGGTGCAGCGAGGGTTGTTCTTGGAGGAAGAGGTTAACCAACTGAGCCAGGATGAAGTTGTTGACCTTATTTTCCAGCCCAATCTATCAACGGCCACTCACGTTACCGGCACATCGGGCCGCGGGGTAGGGTTGGATGTGGTTCGCGCCAATGTTGAGCGGTTAAGCGGGTCGGTGGTGATTGAGAGCCGGGCGGGCCAGGGCGCAACCTTCCGCCTGACCTTACCGTTGACCCTGGCCCTGGTGCAAACGATGCTGGTGATGGTGCGAAACACGTTGTATGCCATTCCAGTTACCAGTATTAACGGGGCCATGTACGTGGCCGAAGCGACCATCAACACCATCAAAGGAAAACCCGCCCTGGAATGGCAAGGCGCAACATTGCCGCTTTTAGACCTGCGCCAAATTTTTAACCATCCCCGTTCAGGCGCGGCCGCAACCGGCCAGGCAAAACCCAGCGTGGTGCTGGTCAATTGGGGCAAATATCAGGTGGGCCTGGCTGTAGATAGAATCATCGGCCAACAGGAAATTGTGGTAAAATCTCTTAGCCCTTTGATTGGCCCCACGCCTGGCCTGTCGGGCGCAACGATTTTGGGGGATGGGCGCATTGCCCTGATTGTGGACGTGCCGGGCCTGATCAACAACGTTTTGCGGGCGCAAAGGGGTTTGCAAAAGCAGGGCGAAAAATGAGCCGGAAAACGGGTAACATTCACCAATCTCAATTTGTTTGGGAGAAAAAACGGTATGCCTAAAACAATAATGATTGTAGACGACGCCCAATTTATGCGGATGCGGGTGCATAAATTGCTCACCGAGCATGGGTATGACGTAATTGAAGCGGAAGACGGCGAAGCGGCGGTGCACGCTTACCGTTCGGCCAATCCCGACGCGGTGCTTATGGATATCACCATGCCGCGCAAGGACGGCCTGGCCGCACTGGCCGAAATTCAGGCCTTTGACCCGCAGGCCAAAGTGATCATGCTCACGGCGTTGGGCCAGCAAGCAATGGTGCTGCAGGCCATGAAAGCGGGGGCTAAAGATTTTTTGGTTAAGCCTTATGACCCGGACAAAGTGATCAAAACATTGCAAAAAGTGCTGGAGTAAGGCCCATGAGCGCTTCCATTCGAGTCTTGATTGTAGACGACTCGGCCTTTATTCGCTACACTGTGGCCAAACATTTGGAGGCTGACCCGGATATTGAGATTGTGGGCAATGCCCGCGATGGCGTGGAGGCTCTGGACCAGATTAAGGCGCTCAAACCCCATGTCGTTGTCCTTGATGTGGAGATGCCCCGCATGGATGGATTGACGGCCCTGAAGCGGATCATGGCGGAATGTCCCACGCCGGTGGTGATGCTCAGCGCCTTAACCCAGCGGGGGGCGCAAACCACCATCCGCGCCCTTATGCGGGGCGCGTTTGATTTTGTGCCCAAACCGGATGCCAAGATTGACGTGTATACGGTTATTGCCGAACTAATTGAAAAAATAAAAGCGGCGACCGGCGCGCGCCCGGCCAAGTTGCCCTCGGCAGGCACAGCGCCCATTGTTACCCCCACCAAACGCGGCCCCCGCCCTTTGCAAAAGGGTGACGCCCTGATTGTGATTGGAGCCTCTACCGGCGGGCCGCGGGCTTTGCAAAAAATTTTGGCCGATCTGCCCGGCAACCTGCCTGCTTCGGTTTTGATTGTTCAACACATGCCGCCGGGTTTTACGCGCTCCCTGGCCCAACGTCTCAATGAAAATTCATCGCTCATTGTGCAAGAGGCCGCAGATGGCGACCGCCTGGCCCGGGGCCTGGCTTTGTTGGCTCCGGGAGATTTTCACTTGCGTTTTAGAGGGTTGCGGCAGGTGAGCCTGGACCAGGGACCGCGCTGCCAACACGTCCGCCCCGCCGTGGATGTGACCATGGAATCTGCCGTGGAATATCATGGGGCCAATGTGATTGGGGTGGTGCTGACTGGCATGGGCCAGGATGGCACGGCAGGGGCCGGCCGGATCAAAGCGGCCGGGGGGCGGATCATTGCCGAGCACGAATCAACCAGCGTAGTTTACGGCATGCCGGCCAGCGTGGTTAGAGCCGGTTGGGCCGATTTGGTGGTGCCGCTGCCCAACATAGCCTCTACTTTAGTAAAATTGGTGAACCATGGAAGACGTGGAATATAGTTATATCAAATCTCAAGTAAAAAAATTGACCGGCGTTGACCTGAATTGCTACAAGGCCCCCCAGATGCAGCGCCGGCTCAAAGCTTATCTGGTGCGGTCGGGCCAGCCCAACTGGCCTAAATTTTTTCGGGCCGTCCGCGCCAATCCGGCAGATTTGAGCAAGTTCAAAGATTACCTCACCATTAATGTTTCTTCTTTTTTCCGCGATTCAGAGAAGTACAAATATCTGCAAACATCTGTTTTGCCGGAGTTGCTGCGCCATCATCCCTCGTTGCGGGTGTGGAGCGCCGGTTGTTCGCGGGGTCAAGAAGCCTATTCGCTGGCCATCCTGCTGGCCGAGGCCGGCAATCATTCTGGCGGCCAGCATCGTCTCCTGGCTACCGATATTGATCAATCCGCGTTGGAGTGGGCCAGGGCCGGCGGCCCTTACTCCGCCGATGAAGTGACCAAACTATCTCCTGATTTGCGTTTGCGTTATTTTGAAGTGCGTCAAGAGGAGTACTGGGTTAAGGAAGAGCTAAAGCGCAGGATCGCCTTTAAGCCGCACAATCTGCTGGCCGACCCGATTGTGGGGAAATTTGACCTCATTGTGTGCCGGAATGTGGTTATTTATTTTGAGGCTGACGCCAAAGAAAAGTTATATTGCCGCTTCTACGACGCGCTTAAGCCTGAAGGTGTCCTCTTTGTGGGCGGCACCGAAATTGTGCCCCGCGCTACAGACATGGGTTTTGAAGCCATCAATGTTTCCTTTTACCGCCGGAAATTGGTAACATTGACAACGCCGGCCAAGTTATGTTATAGTCGTCATGTTTCTTGATTGCGTTTCTGCCCATTAATGGTGTCAGGGTAAATTTTAACCACCAGGCGCATCAAGTTATTCCCCAGATGGATGACAAACCTAACTTCCAAAATACTCCATTGGCCGTTCACAAAATGCTGGCCAGCCTGGCCGCCAGTTTGGATTTTGACGAGGTATTACGTCAATTTCCCAATCTAACTTTAACCGAGATCAAAGCAGGTTTGGAATATGCGGCCACGCTGGCGCGTCGAAAAGATAAGGCCACAACCGAGATTCTGACGCCGCTTGATCGCAGGGGGTCTAACCGTAAACCGGCCGGGTTGGATCTGAAAAAAATCTTGGTGGTAGATGATGACCAGGCCAACCGCGCTTTAATTCAGCTTATCTTCAGAGAAAGTGATTTTACCCTGAGTATGGCTACCAATGGCGAAGAAGGTTTTGCCAGGGCGCTCAGCGAATTACCTTTTTTGATCATTAGCGATATTCAGATGCCGGGTCTGGATGGCCTTGAGCTTTTGCAACAATTAAAGGCCAATGAACGCACCCAAAATATTGGCGTCATCTTTGTGACGGCCCATCGCCGTGATTCCCGGCAAGTCAGCCAGGGATTGGCCATGGGAGCGGACGATTACATTGCGATGCCGTTTAAGCACGATGAGTTTTTGGCCCGGGTGGGGGCCGTGGCCCGGCTCAAATTGGCCGAAGCAGAAGCCCGCCGGCAGGCGCGGGTGGTGGCTCAACGCAACCAGGGTCTGGAATTGGTCAACGAACTGGCCTTGGCCGTTAATTCCTCCTTAAATTTGCAAGAGATTTTTGCTTCCTCAATGCAAAAACTCTCTCAACTATTGGCGGCTGAAGCCGTGGCGCTGCTCTTGTTGAATGAGGAGAGCAAAGAATTGGTGGTTAATGTTTCGTTTCACAGCGGGGCGGGTATTTCCACTTCGGTGGATTTTTCATCGGAAACTAAAGTTACCCCATCCATGCTCGAGGCGCAAGTTCCCCTTATTATTTCAGATATCCTGGGCGATCTCAATCACGATCTGAGCCTGGATTTTTTACCCCAAACGAGCGTTATTAAATGTGTGCCCATGCTGAGCAAAGAGCGGATTATCGGCGCTATTGCCATCGTTAGCAAACAGGGGCAAGACCTGGACGAGACCGATTGGGTGTTATTAAATTCTGCAGTGGGAATCATTGCCGTAGCGGTAGAAAATGCCAGTTTATTACAACACGCTCAAGAGCAAGTGGACGACCTGATTGTGCTCAACGAGATTGGCCGCGCTTTAACTTCAACGCTAAACCATGAACAAATTCTGAAACAAACCACCCTTCTGGCGCAACGCTCCTTGCAGGCCGAGGCCACTTCGTTATGGTTGCTTGATGAGGAAACCCAAGAAGTGGTTTTTACGGCTTCATCGGGGATTGGCGCAGAGGTGATAACCGGCTATCGTTTGCCCATTCACGAGGGCCTGGTAGGTTATGTAACTCGAACGGGTGAGTATTATCTGGCAGATGATGTAACTAAAGATGAAAGATATTTTTCGCCGGTAGCAGAATCGATCAATTACGGCCCTCGTTCGATGTTGTGCGTGCCGCTGCGCATCAAGGATAAGATTATTGGCGCCATGCAAGCCTTGCACCACAATGTGGGGTGGTTTGACGAAAATCACCTGCGGCTTTTTGCTTCGGTGGCCAGTTCGGTAGGTATTGCCATTGAGAACGCCCGTCTTTTTGCAGAAGTGCAGAGTTTTAGTCGTCACCTGGAACACATGGTCACAGAGCGCACCCGGGAGTTGTCTGAAGAGAAGGAAAAAACCGAAACCATCCTGGCCAGTATGGCCGATGGTTTGCTGGTGCTGGATGCTGAAAAACGGATTTTAACCGCCAATGCGGTGGCCGAAGGCATGCTTAACTTTCGTTTGAGCGAGTGGTTAGAAAAACCAATTGGCGCAGCGCAAACAGAACATGCCTTGTGGCGTTGCATTAGCGAGATGGCCGATAACCCTGAGCCTACCGTCAGCGCGGCGGTGGATGTGCCCTCCCCCCAAACCGGGGCGGTGTTGTCTATTCAGGCGCATGCGGCCAAAGCCCGTAATGAAGCAGGGCAAGTGGTGGGTGTGGTGATTGTTTTGCGCGACATCACGGCCATCAAAGAAGTGGAACGGATGAAGTCTCGGTTTATGGCCGGGGTAACGCATGAACTCAAGACGCCTCTTTCGGTAATTAAATTGCACGCCCGCAATTTGGTAACTTATCAAAAACATCTGCCTGAACAAAAAAGAACGGAACTGCTGAATTCAATCCAGGCCCAGGTGCAACTACTGGAAAAATTGATTGAAAATATTCTAGAACTGGCGCGGTTTGACGCCGGTACGGTTAAAATCGAGCGACAGCCGGTTGACCTGGTAACGTTACTTGACCAAGTGGTGGCCGATTTGATTCCCCTTGCCCAGGAGAAACGATTGGCGCTGCATTGGCAAAAACCCGCTACAGAGATGTCCGTTTTGGCCGATCCAAACCGCCTGGAACGAGTCATTCGCAACCTACTTGATAATGCCATCAAATACACGCCGGTTGAAGGTTCTGTAGAAGTGAAGCATATCTCAGAATTGAGAGAGCCACGGGAGTTTGTGGGTTTTCAGGTGTCAGATACCGGCATGGGGATTCCCCTGGAACATCAGTTGCGCATATTTGACCGCTTCTACCGAGTAGATCCTTCCCACACCATCCCTGGCACCGGCCTGGGACTTTCCATTGTCAAAGAGATTGTCAATGCTCACGGGGGTGAAGTGCGTTTGGAGAGTTTGCCCGGCCAGGGGAGTACATTTGTGGTTTTACTCCCTGGCCGGGAACATACCTGATTCCTTAATATTTTGTAACAATCCTTAATAAACTGTTTGGTTCATTGGTCCCTCTTTTGTGATACTATTAAGGTGTAAAAAACGTACTGCAAGAGGACACAATAACCATGGCAAACGCACAAGTACTGATCCTGGAAGGCTCAAATGGGCAATCTTTTTTCTTCAAAGAAACGTTGTTAGCCAATGAATTAGTAGAACAGGTTGACGTAGTCAGTTGGGCAGACGAGGCCATTGAGCTAATCCGCCATTCTGTTTACGACTTGATCGTGATCAATCTGGTTGAAGCCTGGGAACAGGGCATGAGACTGGGCCTCTGGTTGAGCCAGCGGCCTACCTATTGTACTGTTTTGTTGATAATCTCCTCAGAGTTAGAGCGGCCTTTACCGGCCAATGGCTCTTTTGCTATTTTGGCTGAACCTTTTTCGCTGCGCAATTTTGTGGATACCGTACACACAATTATTCAATCCGGGATCGGCGGCCATAGCCCAAATGCTCAAAATCGGTCCAATAATTTATCCGGCCTGCCCGCCTGGTCCGGTGGACCTCTGCACGAAGAGTATGCCGGTTATTGGTCGCCCTTTGCCCAGTTGTTTTAGCCGGGTTTAAATTTTTGAGAAGCAAACTACCATAAAAATACTTGACCTTCTGGACGAATAGGACGCGCAACAGCGTCCTATTCGTCGTTTTGGGCAAGATTTATGGTCCGTTTCATAAAGTGACAGTCAAAGCAATTAGAGGTAAAATATCCTCTGTTATTGAACCTTTTGCCAATAAGGAGCTGCCCCGATGGAAATATCCCCCCAACCAACTTCACAACGTTTTCAGGTTTCACTCAGCCGAGATTTGGGTTTGTTTGACGTAACCATGATTGGTGTTGGCGCTATGATTGGCGCCGGCATCTTTGGCCTCACCGGTATTGCGGCCGGCGAGGCTGGCCCGGTTGGTTTATTACTGGCCTTTTTGCTCAACGGCCTGGTAACCAGTATGACCGGCATCACTTACGCCGAATTGGGGTCGGCTTACCCCCAGGCCGGCGGCGGCTATGCCTGGGTCAAAGAGGGTCTGGCTCGTATCTTTGGCTTTTATGCCGGTTGGATTTCGTGGTTTTCCCATTCGGTGGCCTGTAGTTTGTATGCCGTTTTGTTTGGCACCTTTTTTGCCGAATTGGTAGAGATGGCGGGCGTGCGCTTTGGTGATAAGACCATGTTCTTGGATTTGAGCGGCGAGCAGATAGCCGTTAAGGTTTTTGCCGTGCTGGTGGCTTTGGTCTTTGTTATTGTCAACGTGCGCGGTTCGTCGGAAACAGGACTGGTGGGTAATATTATCACCGGCTTCAAAATAGTCGTGTTGGGCCTGCTGGTGCTGTTTGGCCTCAAGGCGATGCTTAACCTACCCCATTGGGCCGACAATTTCCTGCGTGATCCTAACCCTTTGCCATATGGCTTCCGGGGAGTGATTTTGGCCATGGGCCTCACCTTTGTAGCTTTTGAAGGATATGAAATCATTGCCCAGAGTGGTGAGGAGGTGAAAGAGCCGGGGAAAAATATTCCCCGGGCCATTTTTGGAGCCATTGGTGTTGTGGTGCTGGTTTACCTGGGCGTGGCTTTTGTTTCGGTGGGCGCGTTGGTGCAAGATTCGGGCCTGCCTAACTGGATGTATCTTGGTGAAAACGGGGAACGGGCCATGATTGAAACCGCGCGGGCCATTATGCCCTATGGAGCGTTGGTGATGATATTGGGAGGTTTGGCTTCTACGATGTCGGCCCTCAACGCCACAGTTTATTCCAGCAGCCGCGTTTCTTTTGCCATGGGCCGCGACCACGATTTGCCAAGAGTTTTTGGCCGTATTCATTCCCGTAATAAAACCCCGCACTGGGCCATCTGGCTCAGCGGCTTGCTGATTATGACTATGGCGGTGTGGCTGCCCGTAGCCGATGTGGCTTCCGGGGCTTCCATCACTTTTTTGCTGCTGTTCCTGATGGTCAACATTGCCCTGATCAGAATGCGTAAAACCAGACCCGACCTGGAACGTCCCTTCCGGGCGCCGTTTGTGCCCTGGTTGCAATACGCGGCCATTGCCATTCAACTTGTGCTGGCCATTGAATTGGTCAACCTGAGTCCGCTGGCATGGGTGGTGACTATTGTTTGGTTAGTGGCCGGGGTATTTGTTTATTTTCGGCATGGCGCGGTGCAAGAAGCGGCCAAAGAGAAAGATACAATTTTACTCGAAGAAACTATAGCCACCCGGGCCTACTCGGTGATGCTGCCGGTAGCCAACGAGGCCGCGGCTCGCCAGTTGGCCCGGTTAGGCGCATTGTTTGCCCGGGCGAATATGGGTGAATTGTTTGCCTTGCACATTATTCGCGTTCCGCCCCAGATAGGCGTAACCGATGGCCGCGCGTTCCTCAGACAGGGCCGCCCAATTTTGGAAGAGGTGATTAGTGTAGGACAGGAATTTGAGATACCGGTCCGCACCATGATTCGCCTGGGCCGGGATGTGGTTCATTCCATTGTCAGTGCCGCTCAAGAGCGCGGAGCCGATTTGGTGTTGTTGGGTTGGCCGGGTTACACTCAAAGCAAGGGGCAGGCCTTTGGCTCGATTATTGATGTGATGACCATTAATCCGCCCTGTGATTTGGCGGTTGTTCGCCTGCGGCGCAGCGGTTTTCCCCGGCGAATTTTGGTGCCAATTGCCGGTGGCCCCAATGCTCGACTGTCTATTGAACTGGCCATTACCGAAGCCGATGCTATCGAGCAGACCACAGGAACCCGGCCTGAAGTGGTGGCCCTTAACCTGATTGCCAACAGCGGCGATAATCCTGCCCACAACCAGCGACGAACAGAACTGCTGGACGAATTGCAGGCTCACAAATGGCCCATTGAGTTACTCATCAAACCGGCTCATGACATTGTTAAAGGAATTCTTGAGGAGGCGGCCAAGTTTGATCAGATCATTATTGGCGCGTCAGCCGAAAGATTGTTGGAGCAGTCCCTTTTTGGTTCTATCCCCCAACGGGTGGCTGAAGAGGCGCTCTCTACCGTGATTATGGTCAAACGACACGATCCGGTCAGATTTGGTTTGCGCCGTTGGTTAATGCGCCCGCGTAGATTGTCGAGAATAACTTCCGTGCCAAACGACAGTGACCGGGAAAGTGGGATGGTTCACAATTTAGTTGACACTTTTTTGAGCACGAAATAAAAATTGGCCGTTAAAATTTATCGGGTCCAGGCTATTT